>NZ_JBJLRD010000022.1:0-67707 GCF_050871305.1 Kineococcus gypseus
CCCGACAGCCGCGCTGATGCACCGACCCGACAGCCGCGCTGATGCACCGACCCGACAGCCGCGCTGATGCACCGACCCGACAGCCGCGCTGATGCACCGACCCGACAGCCGCGCTGATGCACCGACCCGACAGCCGCGCTGATGCACCGACCGGACAGCCGCGCTGATGCACCGACCCGACAGCCGCGCTGATGCACCGACCCGACAGCCGCGCTGATGCACCGCGTTGATGCGCGTGTCGACAGCCAGGTTGGTGCACCAGCTCGCTAGCCTCCAGCACATGCTGGGCAGCCGAGGCCTGTGGACAAACATCCCGACCACCGCCGGAGGTGCCCGTCACGGCACTGACACGGGCGCAACGCTGGCGGAGTGGTCCCGGTGAGGGCTGCTGCTGACGCCATCGACTGGGAGGCCCTCGACCGCGTCGTCGCGGTCATCAACGGCAAAGGCGGGGTGCTCAAGACAGCCCTGACGGCGCACCTGGCCGGCTTGACCGCGCAAGCTCCGGACTACCGCGTGCTGGCCGTCGACCTCGACGTGCAGGGCAACCTGGCGCTCGACTTCGGCGTGCAGTCGAGCAGCGATCAGGGACAGGGCTTGATGCAGTCGGTCTTCCTCGGCAAGCCGTTGGAACCGCTGCGCGAGGTGCGCCCCGACCTAGACCTGGTCACCGGTGGGCGCGAGCTGGGTACGCTGTCGGCCTTCATCGCCCAGCAAGCCATGAGCCAGCGGGACCCCGATCTGCCGCTGCGGGCCCTGGCCACGAGCCTGGCGCCCATCGCCGGCGACTACGACTTCATCTTCATCGACTGCCCTCCCGGTGAGGAGGTACTGCAGCAGATGGCGCTGGGCGCCGCCCGGTGGGTCCTGATCCCGACCCGCACCGACAAGGCGAGCCGGGAGGGGATGGTCGCGGTCGCCGAGCGGTTCATCCGGGCCCGGGAAGGCAAGGCGCCGCAAGCCCTGGATCTGCTGGCTGTGGTCCTAGCCGGGGTCAACCCGTCGGCGAGCGCGTTGCGGGCGAACGCCCTGGCGGCCATGAAGGAAGACCTGGAAGCCTTTGGCGCCGACGCCGAGCGCCTGCTGACGGCGACGATCGTGCGCTACGCCGAGACGGTGGCGGTCGGTGCCCGCGATCGCGGCCTGCTGGTGCCCGAGCTGGTCAACGTCGCCGCCGAGGCGGAGCCGTGGTGGCAGGCGCTGCGCGATGGACGACCGCGATCGGACGTAGGGCGCTACCAGTCGGCCTCCGGCGAAGGGCTGGCGGACGACTACTTCGCCCTGGCCGCCGAGGTCCTCGGGCGCATCGGGGAGGAAGAGGCCGCTCAGCGCGCTGGCGTCCAGGACGAGCAGCTGCAGGATGGCGCTGAGGAGACTGATGGCGAGGCGGGCCCGCGAGCGCCGGAGCACGCCGAGGTGGGGCAGCTGCCCACGCAGACGCAGGGGGTGCGGGCGTGAGTGAGCCGAACCCGACGCTGGTGCGCCGTCCGGCGCCCAGCCGTGAGGAGATGAGGGCTGCCTTCAAGCGCAGCAGCCCGCCGCAGCCGTCGGGGGCGCCGCGTGCTGCGCGGGAGATCCCGGCAGGGATGGCGCGTGCCCGCAGGAGCGCCGGCTCGAGCGCCGCGCAGCAGTCGGGCGCCGGAGAGGCAAAAGAGGTGCTGGACGCGGCCGGCGAGGCTTCGCCGCCCACCGCTCCCACTGCGTCTTCTGCATCGTCTTCCCCATCGTCCGTGCGCGAGGAGCAGGCGTCGCTGGCATCGACGGCGCTGGCGCCGGGGGAGACGGTGCCGCGGGAGACGGTGCTGGGGGAGCGGGGCAGCGCCCCGGCGGCTGAGGCGCCGTCGCGGCCGCCGGCTGATCACCCGGTCGATCACGATGACGAGCGCGCTTCCGCTGGGGCGAAGAGCGCTGTGGACGGCTCGACGGGTGCTGGCGCTGGCGCGCTCGGTGCGGCAGCGGTAGAGGGTGTACCGGTCGATGCGGGGCGCTTCGAGGGGGCGTCTGAGGCCCTGACGGCGCCGGTGCCGGCGGGGCGCGGTGGTGTCCAGGCGCCGCTCGCCTCGGACAGCGAGGTCAGCGCACCCGCGGGCTCGGCTGCGCCGGCGCGCACCACGTCGCGCCCGTCACCGGAGAAGGCGCCGGGCAAGGCGCGAGGGCAGCGGGCGGTGGCGGCACGCACCTCCAGCGCTGCGTCAGCCGGCGAGGGTGCCTCCGGTGGGCACCGGACCGTCAGCAAGCTGCTGGTGAGCACGCACGCGCTGCTCAGCTCGGCGCGCAAGGCGACAGGGCGCACCAACACGGCCCTGGCGCTGCTGGCCATCGACCGCCAGGCCGAGCACCTGGTGCGCCTGCTGCGGGCGAGCCGCCCGACGCGCAGCGGCTCGCTGTTCAAGGAGTTGCCCGCCGAGGTAGAGCCCCGCGTGCGCGTGACCTTGGACTTCACCCCGGCGCAGGTGGAGGTGATCGACGAGCTGGCGCGGCGCCACGGCACTACCCGCCAGCAGCTCATCGACGTCAGCGTGGCCGCCGAGTACGGCGCCTCACCCCGGTGAGCACCAGCGGGCGCTGCCGCCTCGAGCCGGCGGCGCCCGGACGCAGGGGCAGCGCCGGCGGGCACGAGCAGCGGGGGAGTGGCGCGGCGGGGCAGCGGCGCAGGCGGTCAGTGCCGTGTCATGAGGCGCTGCTGTGCTCGTGACTCGGCGCGGCCGGAGGCGTTCGTGACGTCGTTCGCCGCGGCGCTGCCGGTGGCGCTGGCCGCCGCGGCAGCGTCCGTGCTCGTCGACCGGCGCCCCGGCACCGTGCCCGTGCGGCGGGGCCGCTGGTGGGCCCACGGGGCGGGCGCGGTGCTCGCGGGGCTGTTCGCCGCGTGCGCCGCGAGGGTGCTGCTCGAGCCGTGGGCGTGGGTGCCGTTCGCCTACCTGGCGGTGGCTGGTGTGGCGATGGCGCGCATCGACTTGCTCGAGCTGCGCCTGCCGGACCGGCTGGTGCTGCCGGCGTACCCGATCACGGCCCTCTGCTTCGGCGCTGCGGCTGCGGTGGGGGAGGGCTGGGCGGCACTGGCGCGGGCCGTGGGTGGGGCGGTGCTGCTGTGGGCGCTGTACCGCCTGCTGCGGGCGCTGCGCCCCGGTGAGCTCGGTCGCGGTGACGTCAAGCTCGCCGGCGTCCTGGGCGCGCAGCTGGGTTGGCTGGGGTGGGGCACGTGGCAGGCCGGGGCCGTGCTCGGCTTCGTCCTCTTCGTGGTGGGCGCTGTGCCCGCCGTGCGCTCGAAGCGCACCAGCTGGCACGCCAGGCGTGCTTTCGGCCCGTACATGCTCGCCGGCACGTTGGCCGCGGTCTACGGCCTCGCACTGAGCTCCTGACACTGCTCGTGTAACGCGCATCACGTGGTGTCCGCGATGAGGTGTGTCCGGTTCCGCCGCTGAGGCATACCTGGTCGTGGTGTGAAGAGCTACTTCCGTCCGCTGACCGCACGATCGACGACCACGACAGCTGCGCCGACCACGACAGCTGCGCCGACCACGACAGCTGCGCCGACCAGGACGGGTGGGCCGACCAGGACGGGTGGGCCGACGACGCCGACCGAGCCGGCCCAGCCGGCTACGACGCCTGCTGTGCCCAGCGCCGCCCTCAGCAGTGGGGGCGTTCGGTGCAGGAGTGGCTGCGGGGGCGTCGGGCGCGCCGTGTCGCAGAAGATCGACACGCTGCGCGCGTCGCGCGCCACATCCACGATTCGGAGTCGGCGTTGCTGTAGACCATGCGCATGGCTGAACGCAGAAAGCCCGGCCCCGTCCCCCGCGGGGTGCGCGAGCAGGTCACTATCCGCGTCCCCGTCGACCACAAGCGCGCCTACGAGCAGCGCGCCAGGGAGCTCGGCATCCCTCTCACTGACTACTTCACGCTGGTCATGGCGCGCGCGCACGACTTCGGCGACCCGGACTTCATCCGTCCGATCGGCGCCGGCGGCCCACAGCAGCAGGAGCTGCGCATCAGCGCCTAGCCCCACACGCGACGACGGCGGCTTCGCCGGTCGGGAGCGCCAACTCCCGTACTGACCGACTCCGCCGCCGTCCGGCCCCTTGATCGCATTGGCTACCCAGCCGCAATACCACTCAGGAGCTAGTCATGAGCGTAGACGCTCACCCCGCGTTTCGTGTAGTCCGAACCGGGCGACACGCCGTGCCGGAGGCCGAGCGTGGTACGGGCGTGACCTCCCGCGACCGTCCTGCGCACCTGAGTGGCCCGCCCGGTGGCCCCAGATGTGATGGCCGCGCCTCGCCACGACGTGCCGCAGAGCGCCACCTCGGCGCGCGCCTGGCGCCCGCCGGCCGCCTCGCGGCGATGCCGAGCGCAGCCCACACCCGCCTCGGGGACTGCTCGCAGGTGCTGGGCGGTGCCGCCCGATGAGCATCGTCCGCGGCGCCTACGCCGCTCCGCACTGGGCCAACTCCCAACGGGTGGGCGACGTCGGCACCAAGGCGACGCTGATGCTGCTGGCTGCCTACGCCGATGAGGACTTCTCCTGCTTCCCCGGCCAGGAGCGCATCGCCGAGGAGACCGAGCAGTCGGTGCGCACCGTGCGCCGCCAGCTCGACGTCCTCGAGGAGGTCGGTCTAATCTCGCGCGAGCCGCGCTACGTCTTCTCGGAGGCCTCCGGCAAGCGCGTGCGCACCAGCGACCGCTTCGTGCTGCACCTCGATGTCACCGCCACCAAGGCCGACGTCAAGGCCGCCCAGGAGCGCATCGCGGCGGGGGAGCAGACCAAGAAGACGGCCCGGTCGAAGGCCACCGCAGGGTCCGAAGACCTACCGGTCAATCTGGCCGGTAGGTACGAAGTCGACCTACCGGCCAACGTGACCGGTAGGTCGGATGAGGACCTACCGGTCAATCTGGCCGGTAGGTCCGAGCGGGCACCTACCGGCCACAGCGAGCGGACCTACCGGCCAAATTCGACGAGTACACCGGTCACCAGTGACCGGGTAACTCCTAGAAGAACTCCTAAGAAGATCAACACCTACGTCACGTCCACGTCCGCACGTGACGTGACGTCGGCCGCGGATCGAGGGAGAGGGGCAGGTACCCCGGCGCGGGACCTGGTCGAGGTCAGTCCCACCGACAGCAGCCGTGACGCCGTCCGCAGCGGCGGTGCCGTCGGTACCGGTGCTGATGTCGGTGCTGATGTCCTCGTCGACGTCGACGAGGTCGAACGCACGGTGGTGCAGCTGCCGCAGCAGCTGCACCCCACCGTCGGGGACGCCATGCGCCTGGGGCGCCTCGTCGAGCAGCGGATGCGGCGCGGGTGGACGCGCCAGGACATCCTCGACGTGGTGGAGAGCCGGCTGCGTCCGGGCGCCTTGGACAACCCCTGCGGCTTGTTCGCCAAGACGCTCATCCCGCTGGAGGAGGCTCCTCCGCGCCCGCACCAGGCCCAGTTGACCCTGGTCAAGCCCTGGTGCGGGCAGTGCGACGAGAGGACCCGACGCGTACTGGACGAGAGCGGCTTCCCCGACTTCACCGTGCCGCCGTGCATCGAGTGCGAGCAGCTGCTCTTCGCCCAGCACATGGAGCGGGGAGCCTCGTGACCCGGCTGCCGTGCGCGGTGCACGTCATCGACAGCCGTACCTCTGGGGTGGGGACTTCGACCCTCAGGCTCGTGCCGGCCTGCACGCCCGCCGACGGCTCACCGCCGCTCGCGCGCCCTCGTCGAGCGCCCACCCCGCCTCCGCTGCCGTGGCCGCACCCGTCCTGGACCGAGTCGCTGCCTCGCAGGGCGCTCGCACGAGGCAGCGATGCTCCCCGTGCTGGTGCGCGGGTGCAGCACCGGTGCCCCGCCGGCGTCCGTCAGCCGCGGCGCAGGTTGTTGTCGATGGCCAGGAAGCCGATGGCCGGGTCGGGGTCCGGCCCCCTCCAGTCCTTGATGCAGATGACACCATCGCCGTTGCGGTCGATCCGGGCGAAGAAGCCCGGGTCCTGCGGGTTGCTCAGCTGGGTGCTGGCAAACCACGGCGCGTGGCAGGCACCCAGCGGCACCGGCGTCGCTGCCGCCGTCCCGGCCCCGGCGGCGCCCAGCGCGACCACGACCGCCGCTCCCGCCGCTCCCGCCGCCGCCCGCGCGGCGCGCACCTTCCACGATCCCGTCGTCCCGTTGCGCAGCCCCATGGCCGTCCCCCTCGTCGCACCCCCGGTGCACCAGCGCCTCATTGCACTGCCCGGCGGCTCCCGGTGCGCAAACGCTACTGCGCGGACCCTGGCACGCACAGCCCCCGCGGAAGCGAAGCAGCGATAGGGCCCCGCGAGCCGTGCGGATGGGTCGGCGGCCAGGTCCAAGCCGCAGGCGAGGGCACCGGCGCGCGCGAGCAGGTCGCCCGCCCCAGTGACCACCGGCTCTGTGTCCGTACACATCCACACCGGCGGATGGGTCGAAGATTGCCGGTGGGCTGCTCGGGCCAGTCACCGACCGCGCCGGGAGGACTGGTGAGCATCAGCCTCGATGGCGTCGTCAGCCAGGCGATCGCTCGTGAAGTGGTGTGTCCGGTCCTGGATGTTTCGCCTACCTGAGCCGTGGTGAGGAACCCCTGGTTCCTCGAGCGGCTCCGGCGGGCCGCTCCCGCTACGGGCCGGCCGCGTGCCGGAGGAGGATCGGTGGCGAGGATGGGCACCACCCATGAGGAGCGGAACGGCGAAGTTGAGGTTGAGCTGGGGGAGCGGGCGCACGAGCCGGTGAGCTCCTTCGCTGAGGAGCCCGGCGAGCTGCGGCACCGCCGCCAGCACCAGCACCTGCGCGAGCAGCTGCTCGCGCAGGCGGCAGACGACGTGCACGAGCAGGTCGACCTCGACCGGGACGAACGGGGCATCGGCCAGGCGGCCGCTCTGAGCCTGCAGCGGGCCGGTGGCCACCTCGCCTGCCCGGCGTGCGCCGCTGCGCGCGCCGCGAGTGCCCGGCTGGCTGATCGCGCTCGTGTGCGACGCCGGGCCGCCGAGGTCAGGGCCGGGCGGGCCGAGCTCACCCGCCTGCTCTGCGCCTACCGACAGGAGCAGCGGATCGAGGACCGCTTCGAGCTGCGGGGCGTCGTGACGTCGCTGCTCGTCGCCGGCTGGTGCCTGGCCCGCGAGCACGCCTGGTCGCTGCCCGCAGGGTGGCTGGTACTCACCGCCACCCTGCTCAGGGCGGTGGGGCTCTACCGCGCCTGCGAGCCGTGGCTGCTGAACGCCTGCCAGCGCCGCTTCCCCTGGCACGAGCCCTCGCCGCAGGTGCTGCGGCGCTGGCTGCGGTGGCAGCACCGGTGGGGCAGCCACCGCGAGCTCCGCTGGCCCGGTGACGAGCACTGGCCGACGAGCCGCAGCGAGCCGCGCGACACTGCCCGTGTAATCCTGCGGGAGTAGTAACCGTTACTCTTTGCGTGCAACACTGACGCGAAAGGCGCCCTGCGCGAACCCCTGCCGAGCACCGCGACGACACGCAGCGCGACATCAGTCGCAACGACCAGGCCAGCTGCGGGAGGACACCCACCGTGACGGTACCCACCACGCGCCCCCACCAGGGCCCGGCGACGCTGAACGGCAGCTCCCCGCAGGCCGGCGACCCCGGCGGGGGACGGGGCGGCAAGACGAGCGGCCGGCAGAGCGCCAGCCCCACCAGCTCGAGCCGGCGCCCGCAGCTTGCCGCCCGCCCGGCGACCCCCGTGCGCGGGCGCCGTCGCCCCGCCCTCATCGGTGCCGGTGCCCTGCTCATCGTCCTGCCCAGCCTGGCAGCGGCCTGGTTCTTCAACTCCAGCCGCGACGTCAGCTCCGCGCTGGTCATGGCCCAGACCGTCGAAGCCGGAGCGGTCATCGAACGCGACGACCTCAGCGTGGCCGAGCTACCGCAGGACTCCAGCCTGCGCAGCATCGACCCCTCGCGCGCCGAGACGGTCCTCGGCCAGCGCGCCGCCACCGACCTGCCCGTCGGCGCGGTCTTGAACCCGAACTCCACCGTCGCCGAGGTCGTGCCCGCCAAGGAGCGAGCCGTCGTCGGCGTGTTGCTCACCCTGGCGCAGATGCCGCAGGACACCCTGCGCGTAGGAGACAACGTCCGCCTCGTCGACGTCCCCGCCAACGACACCACCTTGAGCCTTCAGAACCCGGCCAGCATCGACGGGGTCATCGCCTCCGTCGGCGCTGCGGACGCCAACGGCGCCACCGTCGTCAACGTCGACGTCCAGGCCGGGCAGGCGGCGCTGCTCGCCTCGCACGCCGCCATCAGCCGCATCACCCTCGTCCTCGACGCCAGGGAACGCTGATGGCCACCATCGCCCTGGTCAGCGCCAAGGGCGCTCCCGGCGTGACCACCACGGCGCTGGCGCTGACCTTGACGTGGCCCAGTCACGTCCTGCTCGCCGAGTGCGACCCGGCCGCCGGCAACGCCATCCTCGCCGGGTACGGACAGCACCTCACCGACGTCAGCCAGGGCCTGATCGGTCTGGCGCTGGCCGAGCGCCACGGTCAGTGGGGCGAGGCGATGCTCTGGGCGCAGACCATGCAGCTGCGCGAGGGCAAGCACCTGCTGCCCGGGCTGGCCGAGAGCGCGCAGGCGGCGAGCATCAACCCGCTGTGGTCACGCCTGGCCAGCACCTTCACCAGCCTTGAGCGCGGGGGAGTGGACGTCGTCATCGACGCCGGCCGCCTTAGCGCCGTCCACTCGCCCATGCCGCTGCTGCGTCAAGCCGATGTCGTCCTGCTGGTCACCCGCAGCAACCTGCCGGCCATCTCCGCCGCCCGAGCACACCTGAACGCCCTGCGCACCGACCTCGCCGAACGCGGCACCGGCGCTGACGGGCTCGGGCTGCTGCTGGTCGGCGAGGGCCAGCCGTACTCCGCCCGCGAGATCGCCACCAGCCTGCAAGCGCCCGTGCTCGCCTCGCTGGCCTGGGACCCGCTGGCCGCTGACGTCTACACCTACGGCGCCACGGCTCACCGCCGCCACGACAACTCCGCCTTCCTGCGCAGCGTGCGCGCCAGCCACGACCCCATCGGCCAGCTGCTCAACCGGCGCGCCGGGCAGCTGCGTGCTCCACACCCCACGCCCGGCGGCACGCCCCCGGCTGCCCCCGCGGCCACCAGCGCCGCCGCGACTCCCCGTCTCCGGGCCGGCGGCCGCCCGGTGACGATCTCCCACACCACCGCGGAGAACGCCCGTGCCTGACCTCGACAACGCAGACCCCGCGCACCCCTCCCTCGACGACGCCCTCGAGCGCCTCACCACCGCACCCACGGCACGGCGCTCGCGGGCAAGAGCCGGTCAGCGTCCCGGCCTGCCCGGCACCCCGGCCGGCACCGACCCCAGCTTCATCGGCGCCACGCCCAGCGCGACCCAGCCGGTACCGGGGGACGACGTCCCCACCTCGGCGACAGGCGGTGCTGGCGAGCGGAACCCGCTGCGCGACGACATCAACTGGGACCTGGTCACGATGCTGCGCCAGCAGGCAGCTGAGCGCTTGACCGTCCGCGAGCTGGCGCGCCCCGAACTCGACCAGGGCGCGCGCGAGGAGATGGGCCGCAGCGTCATCGCCGAAGTCCTGCGCGAGCACGCCGACAGCGCCATCGGCGTCGGGGACAACTTCACCCCCGACCAGGAGCAGCAGGTCGCCAAGGCGCTGTTCGACATGCTCTACCGCGCCGGGCGCCTGCAGCCCCTGCTGGACATCCCTGGAGTGGAGAACATCCGCATCCAGGGCTGCGACAACGTCATGGTCCGCGTCAGCGGCAGCCAGTGGCAGCTCGCCCCGCCGGTTGCGCGCAGTGACCAGGAGCTCATCGAGACGCTGCAGTTCCTGGCCACCCGCAGCGGGCAGAGCGAGCGCGCCTTCACCGCCGCCAGCCCGCACCTGCACATGGTGCTGCCCGGTGGTGCGCGCCTGGCCGCCAACAGCTGGACGACCCCTCGCCCGGTGGTCACCATCCGCATCCACCGCCACGTCGACGTCGACCTCGACGACCTCGTCGGGCTCGGCATGCTGGACGAGGCGATCGCGCAGTTCCTGCGCGCCTGCGTCAGCGCCCGCAAGAGCATCATGGTCGCCGGTGACCAGTCCGCGGGCAAAGCCTTGGCCTTGGACACCGAAGTCCCCACCCCAGCGGGATGGACCACCATGGGGGCGTTGAACGCCGGTGATCAGGTGTTCGCCGAGGACGGCACGCCGTGCACCGTGCTGGCGGCCCACGACGTCCAGCTGCAGCGGGAATGCTACGAGGTCGTCTTCGACGACGGCACGAGCGTCACCGCCGATGGTGATCACCTGTGGCGGGTCAGCCGACGCACCGCGCGCATAGCTGCGTACAAGAAGACGCTCAAGGGTCCTAGCCACTACGTCGACGAGGTCGAGCGTGCTCGCCTGTGGGCCTTCGCCGAACGGGCCGCCGCCGAGCCCGACCGCCAAGTCACGGTGAGCGAGTTCTGCGCCGAGGTCGGAGCTGCGCACCGCGAGATCGCCCACCGCGAGGCGCTGCGCATGGGGCCCGGCGGACACACCTACGTCTCCTGGGTCCGTCACGACGGGCGTCGCGGCGGGCGACCGATGCACACCTACTCGCGCCAGGCGCTGGCCAAGGCCCTGGCGGTCGCGCGCGACACCCCGACCCGCGGGCGCGTCCCCCGCCCCGAGACCCAGGTGCTCACCACCCGGCAGATGCTCGAAGCTGGCGTGTGGAGCCACGGGGAGAGCACGTGGCGCACCCGCGACTTCGTCATCGACCTGAGCGGGCCCGTGCAGTACGCACCGACCGCTCAACCCGTCGACGCCTACGTCCTGGGCATCTGGCTGGGCGACGGAGCCACCTCGGGGGCGCGGATCACCACCGCCGACCCGGAAGTGCTCGACGAACTCGCGCAGGCGGGCTACGCCCACGCGAAGGTCGCACGCAGCAAGTACGACTACTCCATCGCCGGCAACCTGCACAGCCGCCTGCGTGCCCTGCACCTGCTCGGCGACAAGCACATCCCCACGGTGTACCTGCGTGGTTCCGTCGAGCAGCGCCTCGCCCTCTTGCAAGGACTCATGGACTCCGACGGGACCGCGACGAAGAGCGGTGCCTGTGAGTTCGCCTCGACCCTGCGCATCCTCGCTGAGCAGACGCACGAGCTGGTGTGCAGCCTGGGGTACAAGGCGCACCTGCGCTCCAAGCCCGTCATCTGGAAGGGACAGCCCACCGGCACCTGCTGGACGGTCTCGTGGACCACGACGAACCCCATGTTCCGCCTGCCGCGCAAGCTCGAGCGCCAGGAACGACGCAAGAGCGCCGGCCCGCGCGCCCGCGCCATCGTCGACATCCGCCCGGTCGCCTCGGTCCCCGTGCGGTGCATCACGGTCGACTCGCCGTCATCGCTCTTCCTGATCACCCGCGCCTTCGTCCCCACGCACAACACCACGCTGCTGCGCGCGCTGGCCAACGAGCTGGACCCGTGGGAGTCGATCGCGACGATCGAAACCGAGTACGAGCTCTTCCTCCACCTCTCACCCGAGCGCCACCGCCTGATCCTGGCGATGGAAGCACGACCGGGAACCGGCGAGCGGCAGGCCGACGGCACGCGCAGCGGCGAGGTGACCTTGACCGACCACCTGGAAAGCTCCCTGCGCCACTCCCTGAACCGCATCATCGTCGGCGAGTGCCGCGGTCCCGAGGTCGGCCCCATGCTGCAGGCGATGCAGGCCGGCGCTGGTGCGATGTCCACCGTGCACGCCGTCAGCGCCGAGAAGACCGTGCAGCGCCTGGTCACCATGCTGGCCAACTACATGCCGGGCGCCACCCCCAACTTCGCGCTGCTGCAGATCGCCAGCAGCATCGACGTCATCGTGCAGTTGCGCGTGATGCCCACCAGGACCGGCGGCGGCTACCGCTACGTCTCCGAGGTCATCCAGCTGAACGGGCTGGCCGACGGCGCCACCGGCATGGCCGACACCACCCACGTCTTCGCCCCCGGTGAGGACCGCCGGGCGCTCCCAGCTCACCAGCCGACGTGGCTGAGCGACCTGGAGGACGTCGGCTTCGATGCGGGCTGGCTCACCCCAGGTGTCGGGTACTGGCCCGAGCTGGAGCCGCTGCTCGGCTTCGAGGGGGAGCTCGACGACGCGGACGACCGGGATGAAGTTGCATCCGAGCAGTACGAGCACGCGCCGGCCGCTGGCGGTGCGCGGTGACCGGCACGGTCGGCGCGCTGATCGGCGCCACTGCCGGCCTGGGAGTCTTGCTGCTCATCCTCGGGCTGAAGCGCAGCGAACCCACCGATGCGCACCTGATGCTCTCCCAGCGCCGGCGGCTGAGCCTGCGGCGGATGCGGCGCGCAGTGAGCACCGAGCCGACCAACCCCAAGCGCCTGCGCGTGTACCTCGTCATCGTCGCCGCGCTGGCCGGCGCGCTCGTGTGGCTGCTCAGCGGCTGGATCATCGCCGTCCTCGTGCTGCCCATCGCCGCGCTGGTGCTGCCCGTGGTGCTCGCCGGCCTGCTGGGCAAGTCCCCGCAGGTCGGAGTCATCGAACGCCTCGAAGCCATGGAGGAGTGGACGCGCAACCTCGCCGGGGTCCTCGGTGTCGGCGGCGCCGGCCTGGAGGCAGCCATCACCGCCTCCCGCGCCTCGTGCCCCAAGGCTCTGCACCCGCACGTGGCCCTGCTCGTCGCGCGCCTGGCCGCCCGCACGCCCACGGACCTGGCGTTGCGCCAGTTCGCCGACGACGTCGACGACGCCACCGGCGACCTGATCGCCAGCGCGCTGATCCTGGCCGCTCAACGCCGCGGCGAGGGCGTGGTGAAGGTGCTGGAGAACCTGGCCGAGACGGTCTCCGACGAGGTGCGCATGCGCCGCGACATCGAAGCCGACCGGGCCAAGCCGCGCACCACCGCCAGGCTGGTGACCCTGCTGACCCTGGCGGCGCTGTTGTACCTCTTCGCCAGCGGCACCTACCTGGGCCCTTACAAGGACGGTGTCGGCCAGGTCATCCTGCTGGCGCTGCTCAGCGCCTACGTCTGCTGCCTGCTGTGGATGCAGCGCCTGGCACGGGTGCGCCCCAGCCCGCGCTTCCTGTCCGCCGACCACGCCGTGGGCCTGCGCCCCGACGGCGGCACCTCGCGCGCGGACCGGCCGGCGCTCGCAGTGAGGGCAGGCGCGCGGTGATCCCCCTCGTGGTGCTTCTGGGCGCCCTCGTCGGCGCCGGCCTGCTCGTGCTCGCGCGCGAGTTCATCCCGCAGCAGGCGCGACTGTCGGACGCCCTGCAGCGCCTGGACACCTCCCCGACGCTGTCCTACCGCTACCGGCCCGAGGCCGTGGAGAGCGGCGCGCAGGCCAAGGTGGGGCACTGGCTGGAGAAGCGGATGCCTCCCGGGTTGCGCGGGCAGGTGCTCGGATCCGACCTGGCCCTGCTGGGTCGCTCGAGCGCGAACTTCCTCGGCGAGAAGGCGCTCACGGCACTCGTCGGCTTCATGCTCCCCATCGTCGGCACGATGACGATGACGATCGCCGGCTCGCTGATGGGCGCTCCGCTCTCCCTGCCCTTCATGCTCCCCGCCGGCGCGGCGGTCGGCCTGGCCGTCATCGGGTTCCTGCTGCCCGACGCGCAGCTGAAGCAGCGCGCCGCCATCGCCCGCTTGGAGTTCTCCCGCGCCGTGGGCGCCTACATCGAGCTGGTGGCACTGGAGCGCAAGGCGTCCTCCGGACCGGTGCAGGCGCTGGAACGGGCCGCTGAGGTCAGCGACTCGTGGGTCTTCCGCCGCATCCGCGAGGAGCTTCGCCTGGCCAAGATCTCCGGCGTGCCGGCCTGGGACAACCTGCAGGTCTTCGCGACCGAGATCGGTGTCAGCGAGCTGTCCGACCTCGCCGACATCATGCGCCTGGCCGGTACGCAGAACGCCGCGGTCGCCGAGAACCTGCACGCTCGCTCGCGCAGCCTGCGAGGCGCCCTGCTCAGCCACGAGAAGGCGCAAGCAGCTGCCGACTCCACGCGTACGACCTTCCCCATCGCGACGCTGGGCCTGATCTTCCTGGCGCTCCTGATCATCCCCGCCGGCCTCACCATCTACGGCTGACGAGGAACCGTTCCACCGCCCGCGCAGAAGGACCCCGACCCCATGACCAGCCCCACGACGAACGCCGCGACCAGCCCCGCGACCAGCCCCACGACGTCCATGGAGGAGCTCGACATGACCACGACCAAGATCGCTCAGCCGATCGCCAAGCGCGTGCGCGCGAGTCTCCTGCGCGATCAGCAGGTGCTGGCCGCCCTCCTGCTCTTCAGCGCCCTCACCGGCTGGTCGCGAGGCAAGCACCTGCAGGAGCAGCAGGAGGACCGCGAAGCTGGTGTGACGACGCTGGAGATCGCGGTCATCGCGCTGGGGTTGTTCCTGCTCGCCGGCGTCGTCGTCGCGGCCATCACCGCGGCCGTCAACAACAACCTCGGCCAGATCGGCTGAGTCGACGATGAGGAGGGCTGCTCGACACCGCTTCCACGTGGCGGCACCCGCTGCCGCCGTTGGGGCCCAGTGCGCTGCGGATGAGGACGAGGTCGACGGCGGCGTTGCCACGCTCGAGATCAGCATCCTCATGAGTGCAGTCCTCCTCGTCGTCTTCGCCCTCATCCAGGGCGGTTTCTGGTACCACGCCCGCACGGTCGCTCTGGGAGCCGCCGAGGAGGCCGTGCGCGCCGAGCGCTACGACGGTTCCGGAGGGGGAGGAGCTCAGGTGGCCATGGACTTCATCACCCGTGTCGGTGGCGACCGCGTGCTGCAGGCCCCGGGCGTCAACGTCCAACGCAGCCCTCTGCAGGTCAGCGTCACGGTCACCGGCCGCTCCATGCAGTTGGTTCCCGGCTTGACCATCGAGGTCAGCCAGAGCGCAGCGGGCCCCGTTGAACGCTTCACCAGCTCCTGAACCAGTTGCCGCCGAACGACACGAAGGAGCAGTGAGCCGATGGCCCGCCGCACCGCCCTCCGCGCGCTCCGAAGCCTGCCGTCCGCGCGGTCAGGCTCGACGGGCTGCCAGGCACGCGAGGCCCGCGAGGAGCGTGAGCGTGGCATGGCCACCGTGGAACTGGCCATCGTCGCCGTCGGCCTGCTCCTGCTGCTGTCCCTGCTCGCCGCGGCAGGGCGCGTCTCGCAGGCACAGGGCGCGGTGAACCAGGCCGCCGCCGACGCCGCCCGCCAGGCCTCGCTGGCTCGCAGCGCCGCAGCCGCCGCCACCAGCGCGCGCAGCGGTGCCCTGAGCACGCTGGCCCGGCAAGGACTGCGGTGCGCAGGCGCCCAGGTGAGCATCGACACCGCCGCCTTCTCCACCGCGGTGGGAACCGACGCCAACGTCTCAGCCACCGTCACCTGCCCCGTGGCCCTGGGGGACATCGCCCTGCCCGGGTTGCCGGGCACGAAGGTCGTCACCGCTACCTGGGTCTCCCCGCTCGACACCATCCGGGAGCGCTGACCGTGACGTTCACCGAGCCCGACGCTCATCCGGCCGTTCTCACCGAAGGCGGATCCGGCGACGGGACCTGCCGTGGCAGTCGGGTTGAGCGCGCCGACGAGGGAAACCTGTCACTGTTCGTCGCCGTCATCGCCGTGGCCCTGCTCGCTGTCATCGGGCTGGCCTACGACGGTGCGGCCAAGGTGCAGGCCACCCAGCAAGCCGACCTGGCGGCCGCGGAAGCCGCACGGGCAGCGGGGCAGGAGCTGAACGTCGGCACAGCGATCCTGACCAGCGGACGGTCCACCCCCATCGACCCAGCCGCCGCAGCGGCCGCGGCGAACCGCTACCTCGCCGCGGCGGGGATGAACGGATCCGCCGCTGTCACGGGGGAGACCGTTACTGTGACAACGAGGGTGCAGTGGAGGCCCGTGCTGCTGACCGTGGTCGGAGTCGGGCCACAAGCAGTCGAAGGCCACGCCACTGCCCGGGCCGCGAACGGCATCACCGAGGAGACGCCATGACCCAGCTGCGAGGCGTTCCGGTGACCGCGCCCGCACCGGCAAGCCGACGGGGCGTCTACACGCGCGCGCTCCTGGCTGCGGTGGCAGGTCTCCTGCTGGTGGTCGGTGCGCCCGTCGCGCTGGTGGTGTTCGCGGGTAACCCGCTGCCCGAGGACGTGTCCTGGACGGCGATGCAACGGGTCCTCAGCGAGCCGGACATCGACGGCGGTGTCTTCCTCTAGACCCTCGCCGTCGTCGGCTGGTTGGGATGGGCGAGCCTGTTCATGTCCATCGTCGTCGAGGTCATCGCCTTCGCCAGGCACCGGCCCGCGCCTCGACTGGGCGCGGCCTTCAGCGTGCAGCAGCAGTTCGCCGCAGGCCTCATCGGAGCCATCACGCTTCTCTTCCTCGCGCCGGCCAGCGTCGCGGCGGCCGCCGGCCCCAGTGCTGCGGGCGCAGTACGTGCGCAGTCCTCGGTCAGCGTCGCGCCGGCTCAGGCGTCCACGCCGACCACCGCGGGCACGAGCTCGGCAACTTCCACGGCACGCACGCCCAAGGCAGAACCCGTCCTGTACACGGTGCAGCCTGGCGACAGCCTGTGGTCGGTGGCGGAGGCGCACTTGGGTGACGGCAACCGGTACAGCGAGCTCGCCGCGCTGAACAGCGCCCGCGTGCAGCCCGACGGCGACCACCTCGACGACAGCCACTGGCTGCGCCCTGGTTGGGTCCTCGAGCTGCCGGCCGACGCGGGCGCAAAGGTCGCCCCGGCCGGTGGCTCCAGAGTCGTGGCGGCGGGGGAGAGCTTGTGGTCGATCGCCGACGGGATGGCCGGGCCTGGCGCGACCAACCAGGAGGTCGCTGACCTCGCCGAGCAGATCGTCGAGCACTCCCGCGGCCTCCAGCAGCCCGGTGGAGCGCGCCTGCAGGACCCCAACGTGATCTTGCCCGGGTGGACGCTCGCGGCCGCCGACACCACCGCCGACACCACCGCCGTCACTCCGGCGGCGCCTGCTCCGGCGGCGCCTGCGCCCTCGAGCGCGGCGCCCTCCAGCGCATCCACCACCACTCCGCAGCCTTCGAGCTCCACGGCCGCGAACGCGCCAGGATCGCCGACAGCACCGCAAGCAACCGCCTCGGCTCCAGCACCCACCACGGGGGCAACGACGTCGGCGCCTGTGACGGCAGCCAGCGGCGCCGCGTCCACGACCGACCCGGCCGAGGAGGCCGCCTGGCCCCTTCGCACCGTCGGTGGAGTCGGTGCCCTCCTGGCGGCCGGTGTGCTGAGCTTGCTGGCAGCACGGCGAGCACGTCAGCAGCGTCGCCGCCGACCGGGCCAGCGCATCGCCATGCCCAGCCCGCAGGATGAGATCACCGAGCTGGAGCTGCGCGCCGTGGAGAACCCGCACGCCGTGCAGCAGGTCGACACCGCACTGCGCGGGCTGGCGCTGTGGCTGCACGAGAACGACCGGCCGCTGCCGGCGCTGAACCTCGCACGCCTGGCCGCGGACCGCTTCCAGCTGCACCTGGCCGAGCCCACGCAGCTGCCGGCGCCGTGGAGGGCCACGGGGGACCCCACGGTCTGGGCGCTGGCGTGCGACCCGGAGGACCCCGACGCGCTCTACGTGCCGCAGCGCAGCGACGGCACGGCTGTGGACGCGGACCTGGTGGCCCAGGTGCCCGCGCCCTACCCGAGCCTCGTTGTCATCGGCCAGGACCTCGACGGCACCCACGTCCTGCTCGACCTCGAGCAGCTGGTCGCCATCAGCATCAACGGGGATGTCACCCGCAGCGAGCAGGTTCTGCGAGCGCTCGCGGTCGAGCTGGCCACCAGCACGTGGGCCGACGACCTGCGCGTGAGCCTGGTCGACTGCTGCGAGGAGCTCCCGGAGGCGTTGGGGTCGCTGCGGGTGCGGCACCTGCGCGATGTCGAGGAGCTGCTGCGTGACCTGGAGGCGCACAGCCGTTCCACCGCGCAGCTGTTGCAGCGCGACGGCGTTAAGGACGTGGCGCAAGCTCGCGCTCAGCACGTGGCCACCGAGGCCGCGGCACCGGAGATCGTGCTGCTGGCCACGCCCATCAGCGACGAGCAGCGCGACCGACTGGACCGGGTGCTGGGCGAGCACCCGCGCCTGGGCATCGCAGCCGTCACCGCCGGTGCCGCTGCCGACATCGACAGCTGGACGCTGACGCTCGACGACCCGGCCTTCAACCTCGACCCGGCGGCGGGTGGGGCGAGCGAGGAGGTTAGCAGCGAGATCGAAGGCTCCGGCACTGCGACGCTGGAGGAGTTGTCGCTGCGCATCGTGCCCCAGCGCATCGACGACGCCGAGTACGCCAGCATCCTCAACCTGCTGCGCGCCACCACGGCCAGCTCCACGGACGAAGAGGTCGACGCGATGCCGGCCGAGCGCCACGTGGACGACCTTCCCCCCGTCATCGTGCTGCCCCTCGCGGACTTCTACAGCGACCTTCCGCACGCCAGCATCGACCTGCGCGAGATCCCCGCCCACGCCGGCGCATCACCCACCGGCCACGAGGCAGCAGCGACCGCACCACTGCCTGCCGGCACCGAGCAGGACGTCGAGCACGACGTCCTCGGCGACGTCACTGCCCACGGCCAGGAGGTCACGGAGCCCCCCCAGAAGCAGCAGGAGGCCGGGACGACGCACCTAGCCGACGCTGATCCCGCGAGCGCTGATCCCGCGAGCGCTGACCCCGCGAGCGCTGACCCCGCGAGCGCGGCGCTGACCCCGGCCAGTGACCTCGGTGAGGACACGCCCGGAGCCACGGTGCAGCGTCTGCACCCGCCGCTGCTGCGGGTGCTGGGCACCGTCGACGTCATCAACACCCACGGCCAGGTGCCCGACGACCGCGGCCGGCTGGGTCGAGGGCTCGAACTGGCGATCCTGCTGGCCTTCTTCCCCGGCTTGGACCACCGGGGCGTGGACGCCAAGCTCTCCCCGAACAGGCCCATCGCCACCGCCACTCGCAACAAGTGGTCCTGGGCCATCCGCAAGCTGCTGGGCACCGACGAGAACGGCGACGACTACATCCCCAAGTTCTCAGAGTCGACCGGCTTCCGCTACCACCTGCACCCGGCGGTGCGCACCGACTGGGACGTCTTCAGCGAGCTTGCCGCCGACCGCTCCACCGCCTCGAAGGTCAAGGCCCTGCGCCTGGTGCGCGGCGCGCCGTTCAGCGGCATCGACCCACGCCGCTACACCTGGTCCGAGGGCCTGCACCAGGAGATCGTCAGCACCATCGTCGACGTGGCCTTCGAGGTGGCCGAGCGGGCGCTGGCCTCCGGCAACCCCGAGCTCGCCCGTGAGGCATCGGCCATCGGGCGCCTGGCCGAGCCGGGCTCGCAGGTCCTGTGGCGCGCGACGCTGCGCGCGGACTACCTGCTCGGCGAGCTCGACGCGCTCGCCGAGCACGCCGAGCGCCTCAGCGAGAGCAACGACGACGACCTGGAGCCCGAGACGACCCAGCTGCTCGGCGAGCTCCTGCAGGGGCCCGCAGCCCGTGCGAGCGCCCAGTGACGCGCACCCTCAGACCCACAGCGAGAGGACTGATCGAGATGGACACCACCACCCAGCGTGAGCAGACTCGGGACCACCCGTTAGAGGAGCTGCGCACCATGGCACTGAGCAACGAGACCGACTCTCAGCAGGGCACCCCCAGCCCGGCCGTCAAGCGGTCCGGACGCCGTGGCCTCCTCTGGGCTGTCGCGGCGCTCGCGGTGCTGCTCCTCGTGGCCGTGGTCGGCTTCCTCGTCACCGGCCGCGACCAGGAGCCCACAGTGGCCCCGAGCGCTGCCGCCACCGTGGACGCGGCCGCCAGCCAGGCCGCGATGGACGCCTCCTGGCAAGCCACGCAGGACTACTACGCCGCCTTCGACCGCGCCTCGCAGGCCGCCAGCCTCGAGGGCATCGACATGGCGGCTTCGGCGTGGCCCGCGGAGGTGGACACGGTTGCACGATGGATTCAAGGACTTGCGAGCGCCGCCCAGCACCAGACCGGCGACTCGGTCGTCTTCTTGACCTCGCAGGAGTTCGTGCCGTCCAAGGACCCGGCCACCGCCGGCGACCCTGCCTACGGGCAGGTCGTGCAGCAAGTCTGCTTGGACACCAGCGGTGTGGACCTCGTCGACGACGCCACCGGGCAGAGCGTGCGCGCCCCGGCTCCGGGCAATACCGAGATCATCACGCGGTCCCCGGCCACGATCACTGTCGAGCGCACCGGTGGCGTCTGGAAGGTGCGCAGTAAGAACGTCGACTACGAGACGACGTGCTGACCTGGGCGCGACAGGCACTGGCCGCCGCCTCGCTCGCCTTGACGGCGGGGCTCGCGCTCGCCCCCGCGGGTCATGCCGCCGCCCCCGCGGGCGGCGGCGCTGTCGAGTGTGAGAACGGTCAGTGCAGAGTTGTGGTCACCACTCCCGGCAACGCCGGCTCCTCCAGGCCGGGCACCGGCGGCGGGGGACGCAAGACCATCCAGCCGGTGGGGCAGCGCAAGGCGCCGACCATCCCCGACGACCCGACCGGACAGCGGGTGCGCACGGTGGAGTGCTCCACGGTGCCGGGGTACTCGTGCCTGGTCGCCGACGACGGCACCGACTTCTTCACCAACCTGCCGTACACCCCGCCGGCTGATGCTGCGCCCGGCGCCGCTCCTGCACCGGTGATCATCGACCCGGCGCAGGTGGCCGCGCTGGCCGTGGCGCGCCTGCAAATCCAAGCCCCGGACGTGCAACTGGTGCCCAAGCCCGAGCCAGGCGGGTTCGGCTTCATCGGCCTGCCGGTGTGGCTGTGGACCCCGCAGGCGCAGTGGCAGCCCATCAGCGCCACCGCCTCCATCGCCGGGGTGACGGTGACCGCCACCGCGCAGCTGTCCACCATCGACTTCGACATGGGCGACGGCGCGGTGGTGCGCTGCGAGAGCCCGGGGCTGCCGTACCAGGCGTCCTTCGGCGACCGTGACTCGCCCACCTGCGGGCACCGCTATAGCAAGACCTCCGCGCACGAGCCGAACCAGGAGTACACGATCACGGCGACCGCCAACTACGACGTCACGTGGGCCGGCGCCGCCACCGGCTCGACGACGTTGGACGCGACCTCTAACACGGCGCTGGCCATGGGCGAGCGCCAGATCCTGGTCACCGTCGGCTGACGCCCGCCGACCCATCACCGACCTGCCACCCGGGAGCAGCGTGACGACCACCGCCGCCATGATCGCTACGAGCAGCACCGCTGTGCCTGCCGACCTGCTCGCGGGCCTGCTGGGGGCCGTGGCGGCCAGCTTCGCCGCCCTGGTGGCCGCCCGCCTGCCCGCTGGCCTGTCGCTGGCTGAGCCCTCGTACTGCGACAGTTGCCAGCGCCGGCTGCGCTCGCAAGAACGCGTACCGGTCGCCAGCTGGCTGCTGCTGCACGGGCGCTGCCGCAGCTGCCGTGCGGCGGTACCCGCGCGCTACGTCCTGGCCGAGGTCGCCTGCGCCGCGGCCTGGGCGGTGCTCGCCTACGTGCTGCCCGGCGGGGCAGCGCTCGCCGCGGCCCTGCTGACCACCTGGCTGGTCCTGCTCGCCCTGCTCGTGCGCATCGAGCACCCCGCTGGCACCTCGGTGCGCTCGCGGCCGCCGGCGCAGCTGCTGGCTGCGGTGCTGCCGGCGGCCGGGGTGGTGGCACTGCTGCAGTCGCTGCTCGCTCAGCTGCACGTGCAGCGGGGGCCGGCCCTAGCGTGGGCCCTGCTCGGCGTTGGGGCCTTGCTGCTCGGTGCCCTGCTGTCCACCCGGACGACCGAGCCTGCCCGCTCCACCGCGTCCGCCCGGTCCACGCTCAGAAGCTTCCGGTGATCGAAGTCGCGGGCCTGCGCAAGGTCTACCGCGCCGCCCACCGCGACGTCGTCGCCGTGGACGAGCTCACCTTCAGCGTGCGCCCGGGCGCGGTCACCGGCTTCCTCGGCCCCAACGGCGCCGGCAAGTCCACCACCATGCGGATGATCGCCGGGCTGGAGGCACCCAGCGCCGGGCACGCCCTCGTCGCCGGTCGGCCCTTCACCGAGCACTCCCGGCCGATGTCGGCGCTGGGAGTGCTGCTGGAGGCCAAGGCCATGCACCCTGGACGCACCGCGCGCCGCCACCTGCAGGTCCTGGCCGCCACCAACGGCCTGGCGGTCCGCCAGGTCGACACGGTCCTCGAGCTCGTCGGACTGGCCGACGCCGCCGAGCGCCGCGTCGGCGCCTTCTCCATGGGCATGGGCCAGCGCCTGGGCCTGGCCGCGGCCCTGCTGGGGGATCCAGCCGGCGTGATGCTGGATGAGCCACTCAACGGCCTGGACCCCGACGGCATCGTGTGGATGCGCGAGCTGCTGCAGCAGATGGCCGCACAGGGCCGCACCGTCTTCCTCTCCTCGCACCTGATGAGCGAGATGGCCCTGACCGCCGACCACCTCATCGTCGTCGCCGGCGGCCGGCTGCTGGCCGACGAGAGCATGAGCGACTTCCTCGCGCGAACCCCCAGCGGCGTGCGCGTCGCCTCCCCGCAAGCCGCGCAGCTGCGCGAGGCGCTCGAGCAGCTTGTAGCGCACCGGCGGGCAGCGGGTCACCCCGCAGCACTCACCGCCGGACCGCCCGCGCCCGCCGGGTCCCTGATCGTCCAGGGGGTGACCGCAGTGGAGATCGGGCGGGCCGCCCAAAACGCCAGCGTTGTCCTCAGCGAGCTGGTCACCGTACAGCCGTCCCTGGAGGAGGCGTTCATGAAGATGACCACCGCACGCGTGAGCGCGCACACGCAGTGAGGGCTTCGCGGGATGACCCCGCGAAGCCCTCACTGCAGCAGCTGTCGCCAGGCAGCTTCGGTGCGCGTCACACGGCGATGAACTCCACGTCCTCCACGAACCAGCCGTCCAGGCGCTCGGCCATGCCCAGCACCAGGTAGGAGGACTCGTAGGGCCCGTAGAGGCGCTCGTAGGTGAAGTAGCACTCCATGCCCGCGGCGGACTCCACGTAACCGCTGAAGTCGGAGCGCTCGCAGCTGGAGAAGTTGAACCGCCACTCCGGGTCGTCCTCGACGCCCCACATCTCGCTGGTTGCCCGCATCGAGGCGTAGTCCGCGCTGACGTCGGGGCTGTCCTGCTCCCAGCCGCGAACGAAGCACTGCGCGGCCTGCGAAATGGAGGCCGTCTGGTGCGGCACGGGGCAGCCCGGGATGCCAGAGTCGGTGAGGGTTCGGTTGACCCGCGCTCCGGTGCCCGCGCTCCACTCGATGAAGCCGCGCTCGAAGTTGACGCGCTTGCCGCCTGGGATGTCGAACTCGCTGGAGGTGGGGAAGCCCAGCTGTCCGCTCTCCCAGCCGGTGGCTGCCCACGCGTCGCGGATCGCGCCCCACACCACGTGCGCGCCGATGCCCGGTCCCCAGTAGATCGAGCCGCCCTGGAAGACGTTATAGGCCCCGCGCCCGTTGGGGGTGGGGATCTGGCTGGTGGTGGGAAAGCCCAGACGGCCGTTCTCCCAGCCGGCCCAGGCGTACGCGTCACGAATCAAGCCGCGCACCGCGTGCGCTCCGGTGACGGGGGAGAAGTAGATCGAACCGCCCTCGAAGGCGTTGTAGGCGCCGCGCCCGTTGGGGGTGGTGATCTCGTTGGTGATGGGAAAGCCCAAGTAGCCGTTCTCCCACCCCAGCCGGCCCCAACCTGCGCGGATCTCCCCGTGCGTCTCCCACGCGCCCGTCCACGGGGACCAGTAGATGGAGCCGCGGTCGAAGGCGACGTAGGCGCCCTTACCGTTGGGGGTGCGGATCTCCGGCGAGCGCGGGGCACCGAGTAGGCCGGCTTCCCCGCCCAGGGCGTCGTAGCGCACCCCGATCTCCCCGCCGACTCGAGTGTCGGCCTGCGCCGGCGCCGCCAGCACCAACGAGGCCACGGCGGCGGCCACGCCGCCGAGCACACGTCCCAGTCTCATAGTTGCCTCCCAGCAATCACCGGCACCCTAGCGAGCACGCGTGCTGGCGGAGGCTCGATGAGCAAGGTGCCGGCGATCTGGTCGGGCACCGGCCGCCGGCACGGCCGCGCCGCGCGCACGACGGAGGCGGCACAGCGACGTGCGCACGGCGTGAGGCGCGCTGCGCGCATCAAGCGGCCGGTTCACCGGCGGCGACGTCGGCGTCCGGCAGCAGCAGGCCCCGAAGCAGCATCGCCCGTCGCGCGTCCACACGCAGCACGTGCCAGCGCTTGCTGCTGCTCTATGGGCCGCACAGGTACTCGAGGTGCTCGGCGGGCGGCTGAGTGCGGCCACTGCTGTCCGCTTAGTGCAGCTCCCGTATCCACTGCAGCAACTTGCACGCCACCGGCGGGATCTCGTAGCCCTCCGGCTCGCCGTCGACGGGGGAACGGCCGATGGGCATCACGGTCACCCCGGCCATCGCCAGCCCCTGCTGCATGTCCGCGGGCAGGAGGTCGTCCTCACGCAGCCGCAGCGCCCGGTTGCGGGTGGTCTGGTCCGCATCGGCCCACCAGGAGCGCACCGCCTCCGCCTGCGTCATGCCGCCAGCTTCCCGGGCGAGCAGCTGGACGCTCAACTCGACCGCTGCTCCATGCTCAGCCGATGGGGGTGTAGGCGCTGACGCTGCCCTCGCTGTCCACGGCGATGCCCACCCGGTCGTTGACGAGCACGGGTGCGGCGCCGGGGGAAACCTCCCGGTCCGCGCCGGTCTTGGCGTCCAGCACGACGGGGCCGTTGGTGGTGGTGCCGTATACCGCGCCGTGCCAGGCGGTCCTCAGCGCCGGCGCGACCCGCCGGGAGCCGTCCTGCGGCAGGTTCCACAGGCGGGTGCCGGCGGTGCCGTCGTAGGCGATGACGGCCGAGGCGGCGGCGCCGGCGTTCGTGCTGCATACCCCGGTGCCGGCGCCGTCGTCGTGGCAGGCCAGCGTGATGCCGGTGCGCCCGGTGGGGATGGTGTCGGTGACCGTGCCGGTGCCGGCGTTGAGCACTTGGAAGACGTTCTCGCCGGAGGCGTAGTCGTTGACGTTGACCCCGGCCAGGGTGGGGCTGACGGCCGAGGCGCTGACCAGGCTGGTGCCGGTGGGCGCCTGCCAGCGCAGCGTGCCGTCGGCGGCGTTCAGCGCGCTCAGCAGCCCGTTGTCGCGGCGGGGGTCCTGTTCGTTGGCCTGGTTGCCCAGGACGACGTCGCCGATGCGGGTGGCCTGCAGCAGGTCCTCGTGCTGCCAGCGCTGCTGTCCGTCCTCAGGAATCAGGGCCCAGGTGATCGCCTGCTTGAAGCCGCCGTCGACGGTGACGACCACCTCGCCGCCGGGGGCCTCGGTGGCACTCGTCCCAGCCTCACCTGCGGCGCTGCTGGTGCTCGAGGCGGCTAGGACCTTCACCACGGGCGCGGAGGCGGTCTCCTCCTGCGCCCACTGCGGCAGCTCCAGCGTTGCCTGCCACGCCTGCTCGCCGGTGGCGGTGTCCACGGCGAGCACCTCGACGACGCGGTGCTCCGGGGTGGTCCCGGACGCCGGCTGCGTGACGACGAAGGCGGCCACGGCCAGGGAGGTGGTGCCCGTGCGCACCAGCGCCGGCGCGCTGAGCGGGCTAGGACTGCCGGAGGCGGGCACCACGGGCGCGGTGGGGGAGTGCAGGTCGCCGGCCTTCCCGCTGACCAGGTCCATCACCTGCAGGCCCTGCTCGGTGCTCAGGTAGCCGGTGAGGTCTTGCATGCTCAGGGCCAGGTCGTCCACGAGTTGCCCGCCGAGGGAGACCTTCCCGGCCGCGGCCTGCTCGGGCAGGGCGATGCCGGTGGGGTCGAAGCGCACCGGCGGGTCGAAGGAGGCCCGCTGCACGCTGGGTTCACCGCTGGGCTCGCCGGTGGGGGAGGGGGCGCCGGACGGCTCTTCGCCGCTGGACGACGAGCAGCCGGCCGCGGCCAGGCTGAGAGCTGCTGCTGCGGCCAACGCCATCGACCACCGCATCGAGCCACGCGCCGGCCGGCGCGGTGTCCTGACGTGCACGTGGTGCATCCTGCCGCCTCTCCGACGTCCCTCGGCGGCACCACACCGGCGCTGGGCGGGCCGTGCCTGCCCCGTGGAGCGGTACCTCGATCAGACTGCAGTGTGTCAGCGGGTGCCGACGTGGTGCCTCACGCGTCGGCGGGCGCGCCCCGGTCGACCCACCGTTACGGGCATGGCCTGCCCTCCCTGTGCCGGTGCACCATTTCAGATGTGGCTAGCTACGGGTGGAGCATCGAGATCGGCGGGGCTATGGAGTCGGGCGCGCGGTACACGCGAGGACCGACGCTGTAGCGGCGGTCAGGTCAGGCGCCAGCTGTGCTCTGGTTCGAAGCCGAGGAGACGACGAACCTTGTCGATGGACAGCAAGGTGTCATTGGAGCCGGGGATGGGGGTATAGAGAACTTTGGGGTAAACTTCCGCGACGAGCTCATACCTCGCCGGTGCTCCTGCTGCGTTCTGCTCAGCATGGTCATCAAGCCAAACATGAAGCGTTCGCCGCGTCACTCGCACCCTTACAAGGGGTAGAAACCTGATCGGCCGCTGTCCGAACTGCCGGAGAAGTAGATAGTGGCGCAGCCGGGAGCACTCACCGGTGGGGGCGTCTGGTTTTCGATGACGATGCACTGCCCGGTGTGGATGGTGGACAGGTAGCGGTAGAAGGCGCGGGCGACTGATCCGCTGAGCAACTCATCGTCCTGCGTGGACAGCGGGTCGGTGCCGCTCAGTTGATCGGCGGATTGAGCCACGACCTGTTCCGATGCGGACGCCGATCCCTGCTCCGCGTCCCGGTAGGTCAGGACCGGGGTGTCCAAAGCTACGAATCCCGGGTGCGGAAGGTCACGCTCGGTGCAGAACTCGCTGAGCGCGATGCTGAAGGCCGCGTGCAGGACAGAGCGCATGCCCTTGCCGCGCGATTCCCGGCTGCGCTGCTGCATCGTGATGGCCGGCGCGGTGGTGAAGGTGAAGCTGGCATCCGACGCACCGGGAACTTCCCACTGCGTCAGGACGCTGCGCAGTGTGCGGGACAGGTCCTGCTGGGTGGCGCTGGTGATGCCATGCCCGACCGCATCGCTCGCTGTTGGGCGCTCCTGGGCGACGCTGGCGCGCAGTGCCTCCAGATCGCCGACGCGCGCCCACAAGCCCGACCACTGCTCCAGCTGCGAGCGTCGCTCGATCAGCTGGTGCAGCGAGGTTTGTGCTGGCTGCAGGGCTTGGTCTAGGTCGCTGGCCTCGCGGATGCTGGACTCCAGCTGCGGTGCGAGCCCGAGAAGGCGTTCTTCAGCCTCGAGCAGCTGAGCGCGCAGGCCCGCGAGTGTCTCGGCCAGGTCGTCCTGCAGAGCCTGCGTCTTCGCCGTCTCCGCATCGACGGCGCTGGCCAGCTGCACGGTCTCGTAGATGGCGTGCTCACGGCGCTGGTGGCGGGTGTCGGCACCGCAGAAGACGCACGACTCGGTGTCGAAGTACCCCAGCAGCGTGCCCGTCTCCTTCACCAACTGCAGCCGCGCCAAGTCCGCGGCGTACTGCTGCGCCAGCAGCGAGAATCGACCCAGCAAGGCGCCCGCCTCCGCAGCACGCTCCTGGGCCGTGGCCTGCTCCTGGCGCAGTCTCCTGCTGCGCTCCACGGCACGTTCACGCTGCGCCAGCACACCGGCTATGGACTCCGAAGTGGCCTCGATGGCGTTGTTAACGCGGGTGAGCGACTGCCGGCCCTCCTCGGCGTCGGGTGCTCCTTGCAGCTGAGCGCGGAACTGCTCGACGGCACGCTCGAGGACCTGCAGCTGTGCTCGGTTGACCCGCCGGAAGGCGGTCGCGTCCTCGCCGGCGACCAGGTTAGAGTCGTCCTGGCCCTCCAGGAGCAACTTCAGGGCGGACCACTCCACGGGGCGCTGGATCGGTTGGCCGCTCTCCACCGGTGAGGTCACCGACTGCATGCGTTCCTCGTCGATGAGCACGAGGTGAGCGATTTGGCGAAAGCTCATCGGTTGCAACACGTTCCGCTTGTTCTTGCGCAGCTGCGCGCCGGCGATGCCGAGCTCGTCGAGCAGGAAGCGCGAGATGTTGGCCGGGTTGTTGCCGTTGTGCTTGCCGATGAGCACCTGATCGGCCGGGCGCTGGGGGAGACTGCGCAAGTCTTCCTGGAAGACGCTGATGCGTCCTCCGCGCAGCTCACGAGCCAGCGTCACCACGGCGCCGTCGGCGAACTCAATCCCCAGAAGCATAGTGCGGTACCCCTGGTCTTGAGGCACCGAGCGCAACTCGCGCTTGCCCAGTACGAAGTCGACGGCGTCCAGCACGTAGCTCTTGCCGGTCTCGGAGGCGCCGTAGATGACCGTCAGGCGCGGCGCGAACTCCACGACGGCGGTCGGGCGCCCGGGACCCACGGCACTCAGGTGCAGCAGTCTCATGCGTGCTCCGCCTTGTCGTCAGGGGTCAGCGCGAACTCCTCGGCCCACTGCTGAGACACCGTGCGCATCCGAGTGCGGATCTGCTCGGTGCTGAGGTCGGCGAACTCCGCCACGGCCCACTCGGCGATGGCGGACAAAGACCGCATCATCGGTGACGAGATCAGGCGCAGGAACGGGGCCGCCTCCTCGCCGGCACGAAAAGTCAACCCCTTTTCGCTGGTCACCACCTCCACCATGCCGGCCCGGGCCATCAGCTGCGCACCGTGCTCGAGCACGGTGCGCTTCAAGCCCAGCTCACCGCTGCGCGTGGAGACCGCGGGCAGCAAGCTGGGCGGGCCACCTAGGTCGGCGCTGTGCAGCAGGCAGTGGTCCATCAAGACCAGCTGGTCTAGGTCCAGGGTCCGCGGGAAGCACGCGGTCAAGACGACCAGGACGCGCACCCCCAGCTCCAGGGGGCTATTGAGCGGCTGCATGGCGCCACCTCAGCCGGTGCTCGTTGGCCAGCTGGTGACAGATGCCGGTGCGATCTCGCACCTCGACCACCGGCAGGAGCCCGTTAGCGGTCAAGGACAGCTGGCGGGCGGCCGTGGCGACCTCGTGCAGGCGCTGCAGCCCGTCGCGGTGCTCCTGGTCGTGCACGTCGACCACGCCGTCGAAGATTTCCTGCTGCAGCGCGCCGAAAGTGCCCTCGGGAACGGAGTCGCGGGCGAAGACCCGCAGCGCTTCAGCGCTGTAGAAGGCCGCACGATGGCGCAGGTAGTGGGCGCTGACCTGCTGGTGATCCATCGCCTGCCGGTGGGTGAAGCTCTGACCGTGCCGCTCGGCGTAGGCGGCCAGTAGCTCGGCGAGGTAGCGCTGCTCATGGGCAGAGGGGTCGACGCTGGGGCTCGGGGGAGCGGGGCGGGCAGGCAGGGGCACCCCGAAGCGGGCGGTGTGCCAGCGGGTGCGCGAGTGCTGCTCGACCAGTTCGTGCAGCTCGATGGTGCCGAACACGGTGAAGTCGGCCTCGGCGATGAAGGCGAGGACCTCATCGCAGGAGTGCTCGCCGAGCTGCTTGGCCAGGGCGCTGCGCTCCTTCGTGATCTCCTGGCGCAGCCCCCGCTTCAGTCGTGAGGCTGAGTGCAGCAGGTTGGCCAATGTGGTGCCGTACCCCTTGGGCGCTACGAAGCGGTAGCGGCGCGGCCAGGCGTAGTACCCGGCCAAGGCGCCCAGCACGATTTTCAAGATCTCCGGGTAGGCGTCACTGGGCAGCAACGCCCTGCTGTAGTGCTTGCACTGGTAGCAGTCCCACTCGCCCTCAAAGCCGGAGTCGTCGAGGAAGCCGGCGACATCCACGCCGTGGTCGTTGGCGCCTCCGCTGCGCATCACCTGCCGGTAAGGCAAGGTGGTAGCCCACTCCACGACGAACTCCTCCCACTGCACGTCGTCGTAGATGGAGATGCGCTGAGCGGGGAGCAGCAGCGGTTGGCTCGGCGGGGGAGCCGGCGCGGGCCGGCCCAGCGAGTGCTGACCCACCGGGGCCGGGGCGCGCAGCGGCTGCAGCGCGACGCCCTCGCTCACACCACCCTCACCCGCGACGTCGTCGTCGGACAACTGCTCGGTCACTGGCCCTCCCCGGGGCACAGCCTGTCACAAGCGCCGCCGTGAGCAGGTGCAGGGGCGCAAGTTCAGCCGCGGCCTGCCGCATCTCGTCGGCGACTCGGCCGCCACCGGGCGCGCGAGGCCCCGGCACGCGCTTCGCACCGGCACCCGCGCGCGCCGACGACGCCGTCAGCGCCGCACCACCGGGCGCCGGTGCGTGCCGCGCCCGGACCGCGACGGCGGACAGTGTCGGTGCTCAGCGCCACGCTGGCGCGGTGATCGAGCCGTCGAGGGAGAAGAGCGCAGTGAGCATGGAGCGTGGACGGCCCCGCTACGCCGTCGTCGACGGACCGGCCGGCCAGGTCACGGTCCCAGTGCCCGGCAACCGTGCTGCAGGCGTGCGGCTGCGCACGCAGCACCCAGGAGGCTTCTGGTGTAGCACCAGCGCAGGTGGTTGCGGGCGCCGGCTGCTGGTGGTCGCCGGTGCAGTGCGCGCCCCCCACTTCCGCCACGAGCGCGATCGAGCCGACGGCTGCCTGTCGGCACACAATGCCCAGGCGCTCGAGCGCGGCTACGCGCACCTGGCCATCCAGCGGCAGCTGCAGCATTGGCTCAGCGCCCAGGGATACGAGGCGCGCCTGGAGCGCCGCTTCAGCGACGGCACCCGCGCTGACGTCTACGTGCGCCCGGCCACCGCGGAGCCCGGCGTTGAGGAGCGCATGCGGTGGAGCGTGCGCGACCCCGGCGCCGGCTTCGACCTCGCCCTCCTTCCACAGGCCCTCGAGGCGCCGTCGATGGCCTCACCGGCCTCACCGGCCTCACCGGCCTCACCGGCCTCACCGGCCTCACCGGCCTCAGTGGCACACGCACGGCCAGCGGTGGGCACGCAGACGCTGGAGGTACAGCTGTCCGCCCTGCCATGGGCGCGGGTGCTGGAGCGCGATGCTGGCTACCGCCGCCACGTCGCCGTCGTCACCTGGATTTTTGGGGAGCAGCGTGAGCGCGAGGCGCTAAGCATGCGCCAGCAGCGCGGGGTCAGCTTCCAGGTGCGCACCCGCACGCGCACCCCAAGCCAGCCGCCTGCCCCGCCGGGCGCAGTGAGCACGCCCGCAACAGCTCAGAGCACCTCGACGCACGGAATCCAAGGTGGACCGGGTAGCGACCCGGCCCCCGAGGAGCTGTTCGGGGTGGAGATCGGCACCCACCATCCTGGCCGGGTGAGCTGGCACCCCCTGAGCGAGTGCCACCTGGATGGGCAGGGCGTGTGGACGCCCACCCGCGAGGAGGCACTGGCCGAGCACCAACAGGCGGAAGCCGCCCACCGAGCCGACGACGAAGCCACGCGCACCGCGTCCGCAGGGCGGCACCTAGAGCTCCGGCGGGCTGAGCAGGCGCGTCGACTGGTGCGCGCCGCCCGCCGCGGCGCTGCCTCGACCGCGGACCCGGAAGCTGAGCGCGGTGACGGGCGCGATACAGAGCGCCGTCGATGGCGATCCCTGCCCCCAGTGCCGCCGAGCCGGCCGAGCCCCACCCGCACGGTGCAGGGCTTCGCCAACGTCCACCCCGAAGCCGGTGACTTCATCCCTCCGCAAGGTTGGGCGTGGCTGCAGCAGCTGCCCGGAAGGATGCACCCTGCGGCGCGTCTGATGGCCTACCGCGCCGTCGTCCTGATCGACAGCGGTCCGGTGAGCGACCTGTCCTTCGACGACGTCGATGACCCGCACGGCTTGATCGTCGCTGCGCTGGAGCAGGCAGAGTTCATCGAGCGCACCGCGCGCGGTTGGAGGCGCGCCGACCCGACGCGGAATCGGTGACGCTGGTGGGCCTCCGCAGAGATTCACCGCGCCAAGAGAGGCTCGGCGCCGAGAAACGGGGCGGTACCGAGGAACAGGGCGGTACCGAGGAACAGCGATTCGATCGGTGGGCTACAGCAGGTCAAGCACGCCCCGTATGTGCTGTGGCTCAGTCAGCAGGGGAGTGGCCTCGGCCTTCGAGCCGGTTTCAGTGCTCGGTGACCTCGTCGCCAGTGTGCGTGTGATCTACGGCGGGAAGCTGCTCGGCCAGGGGAGCGGTACGCGAGTCCACCGCGGCGTCCTGGCTGACGTCGGCGGGCACCGGGTCCCCGGCACGTTGCAGCATCGCCTGCAGTGCGCGCGCGGCCAGGACGTCGGCGTAGGTGAGCTCAGCGGGGGTGCCTACCTCGCCGGGCGCCAAAGCGTGTGCTCGTGCCATCAGTGACCCTCCCGTCCCGCTCAGTCCCGTGCCGCCCGACGGCGGCGCTGCTGCTCACGCATCGTCGCCATCACCGCCGCCATCATCCTCGCATCCGCCGCATCAGTAGACCCGTCGGCGGCCAGCTGCTGCAAGAGGGCCCACCCGGGTGCCGCCCGTGCCTCGTCACCGCTGTTGATCTCCGCGCACGCCCACTCAAAGCGCTGCCACAGCTCCGACCGGCGGGCGGAGCGGTCGGTGTCGGCATGGCTGGCGCGAGCCTGCTGGAGCTGCTCACGTGCTTGATCACGGGCCTGCTGAAGCTGGCGCTGAGCTTGCTCACGGGTCCAGCGCAGCGTCCGGGCGTTCTGTACCCCCTGAGTGATCAAGGCGGCGACGGCGACCACCGCGGTGATCAAGGTGCCGATCAGGTCGCCATCCACACGGGTACGTCTACCAGTCGCGCGTCTGTATCCAAACCGCGGGGCGTGCGTCGGCGAGGTGCCCGTGGAGAGCTGGTCGCCTCGACGGCGACGCTGGCAAGCACCCGCCGAGGCGTCCGCTCGAGATGCAGGCTCAGGCTCATCTGGAGGGCGTGGTCGTGATCGCGGGCGGCGTTCTGTTCACAAGGGCGCGCCCATCCTCGGCGTGGGTGGCTACGTCGATGCTGGCTAAGGCATGACCGGCCGGTACCGATCCGCCGCGCGCAGGTTGCGCGTGCGAGTTCTAGTGAGGTCGGCGACGGGAGCCAGTGCTGGGCCGTCGGCGGAGCTGCCGAGGACCTGCCCGAAGGAGTTAAGAAGGGGTCGGGGTCCTTCTCCACAGCCGTAATGAGCATAACCGGCAATATGATTTAGCAACGTTCAAGCGGAGTTCAGGATTGCTCGTGTGCCGATTGGTACCCGCTCGTACGGGGCGCAGGGTGCGCTCCGGTAGAACAGGTACCCACGCGCTGCACACTGCGCGCGGTGGCCCCGACGGCGGGTGGAACGAGAAATCGCGCGAGGAGGTAGTGGTGGCGGCGCTGGCGTTGCGCGTGGACCCGATCGCCGACGCCGGTGAGCTGGCGCGGTTCTGGGCCAAGGTCGTCAAGGGCCCGGGCAGCGGGGACTGCTGGCTGTGGACGGGGGCCATCTCCGATGACGACTACGGGCGCTTCTACCTCAAGCGCGAGGGGCGGGCGCGCTGCGTGCGGCCCAACCGTTACGTCCTGGCGGCGGTGCTGGGTATGGACCCGGCGAACGTGGCGGTGGCCGAGCACGCGGTGTGCGACGTGCCGCTGTGCGTGCGCGTGGCAGGCGATGCCACCGGTCACGTCTGGCCCTCCACGCAAGCGCTGAACCTGGCGCGCATGGCGATGCGCTCTCGCGGCGGTGGGCCCTGGTGGAACTGGCGCTGGCGCGGCGGGGACCGCGCCTCGACCGCTGCGCGGTCCAGGGCCCTGCGCAGCGCGGTGGCTAACGGTTGGGATGCCACTGCGGTGCGGGCGGTGCTCGATGCCCCGCTACCGGGGCAGGGTGTGCTGCAACTCTTCGACGACTGACCTCGGCTTCAGCGCACCTGTGATCACCCGGGCATCCTGTGGTGGCCGCCCGGGGTCAGTGCTGGGCGGGTGGTCGTGAGCGTGCAGGTGGGTTGGCGCGTGGTCGCCGAACCCGGTGGAGGCGACGGTGTGCGCGGCACTGCTCGCAGCTGGCGCTTGGCGCGGTGCCGGTGGTGTCCAGCCGGCGACGGCGCCCAGCAGCAGCGCCACCGGCACGGCGGCCATCAGCAACGTGAGCCGCTCGGTGCGTCCGGCGGGGGCGAGCAGGGGGACCAACGTCAAGGTCGCCAGGGAGGCGGCGCTGATGCCCAACGCCTTGCGGGTGTGGAACCGCGACACCGTCACCTGCCTCCTCATGCCTCGTGCAAGGACGTCAGTGTCGCCTACTTCGTGGGTGCCGTCACCACCTCGCGCGTGGTGGCCCACTCGGATCCACTGCCGAGCAGCACCTACTGTGCGCAGCCGGGCGAGCCGGTCCTGGGCGCAGGTGCCCTGCCCAGCACCACTCAGGTGCAGCGCTGGACGCCACTCCGGTGCTGGCTCGTGCTTGAACCGCTTCGATGTGCTCGTCGTGCCACGGGTGGGGCCGAGGCGCGGCGGGTAACTGCGGGAGCAGGCCGCTCACACCTGCAGCCAGCGCCGCAGGCTGGCCAGGGAGGCGACCGCGGCGATGAGGACACCCACGGCGAGCATGACGGGCAGGGCATGGCGCAGGACGTCCTCGCCGGCGACGAGGCGGATGGTGAAGTCCGGGCGGGCGCTCAGGCGGCTGACGCCGAAGCGCACCGCGGCGTACAAGGTGGCGGCGGCCAGCAGCGCGCCGGTGACGGTGGCCACGACCGCCTCGAGGACGAAGGGCAGCTGGATCATCACCCGGGAGGCGCCGATCAGGCGCATGATGCCCACCTCGCGGCGCCGGCTGAAGGCGGTCAGGCGGATCGCGGTGGAGACCAGCAGCACCATGCACACCAGCATGAACCCCGACAGGGCCAGCGCGAGAGCGGTGATCGCGTCGAACGCGGCGAACAGCGGGGCGAGCACCGCGCGCTGGTCGGGCACGTCCTCCACCCCGGGCGCCCCGGCGAAGGCGGCGCGCACCTGCTCGTAGCGATCGGGCTCGGCCAGGCGCACCCGGAAGGACTCCGGCAGCACCTCGGGGGTGACGTCGGCGGTCAGGGAGGTGTCGTACATGCGCAGGAAGTTGCGGTACGCCTGCTCCTGCGACTCGTAGAAGACTTCCTGCACCAGCGGTGAGGCTTCCAGCTGGGCGCGGATCGCGTCGCGCTGCTCGCTGGTGAAGGCGCCGGTCGGGCACGCTTCAGCGGGGCTGGCCTGCCCGCACAGGAAGAGGGAGACCTGCACCCGGTCGTACCACTGGCCCTTGAGGATGCCCACCTGCTGCTGCAGCAGCAGCCCGGCGCCGAGGAAGAACAGTGAGATGGTGCTCACCATCACCACCGCGATGCTCATGGTGAGGTTGCGGCGCAGCCCCGCGCCCATCTCGCGCGCGATGAACCCCGCCCGCATCAGTGCACCCCCCAGGCACTCGTCACACGGATCTCGAGAGCTCGCGCAGCAGGTGCCGGCGCACCCGGCGCCTCGCCCGGGGTGGACAGCGGACGCGGCGCGGTGCTCACGACGCGGCGCCCACGGTGCTCACGGTGTGGTGCCCATGGTGCTCACGATGCGGTGCCCACGGTGCCCACGGTGCCCACGGTGCCCACGGTGCTTACAGCACGCTGCTCACGGTGCGGTGCTGCCGGTGGCGACCTGCTCGCCGGCGGCGTCGACGGCGCGCCAGGTCACGGGCTCGTCCATGGTCTCGATGCGCGGGGTGGCCCACCAGATGCCGCCCTGCACGACGGCCTCGAAGGTGTACCCGGCGGCGGTGGTCAGGTTCACGGCCGTGATGCGCCCGCCGGTGACGCCCTTGACGTCCAGCAGGTAGGTGCCGTCCGGCGCACCGATCGGCAAGGACCCCCAGGCGCGCTCCAGGGTGCCGGCCGCCTCGAACTGCTCCATGCCCGTCACGCCCGCACCCGTCCCGGCGACTTCGGTGCACATCCACGTCTGGCCCGTGCCGGTGTGCTGCAGCGCCACAGCCTGGGAGAGCTCACCGGCCGCGGCGAAGACGGTGCGGTACTCACTCAGGGCCTGCTCACCGGCGCCGGCGGCCAGGGCCGCCTCGCGCTGGGCGGGATCGGTGTCCGCCCCCGCCTCGGCGTCGTAGGCGCACCCCGGTGCCATCGCGGCCAGCTCCGGCGGCAGCGCGGCGGGGTCCTCGGGGTGCACCTGCGCGCTCTCGTCCCCGGGACCGGCGTCGAGCTGGCCGGGGGCGGCGGACACGACGCGCACACTGGAACCCTGCTGCGACAGGTGCGGCCAGGCCACCGTGGCGGTGACGAGCACGGCCGCGGCCACCAGGGCGCTGAAGCCCCACACCCGCCGCGCCCGGCGCCGCTGGTGCACCCGCACCCAGTGCTGCTGACGCTGCCAGTCCAGCTCACTGGCCAAGGAGTACCCCAGACCTTGTCCCAACCCCTGCCTCAGGCCTTGTCCCGACCCTTGTCCCAGCCCCTGCCGGCGGGCTCGGGCGGCCACGTCCTCCAGCTGCTGCTGCACCCGCACCGCACGCGCGTCCCCTGCGGCATCGCCGCGGGCAGCGTTGACCCCAGGGGTGTCGGCATCCTGGGAGTTATGGGAGCCCTGGGAGTCGTCGGGGTCCTGCGAGTCGCGGGGGTCTCGGGGGTCTCGGGGGTGGCTCATGCCAGCTCCTCCAGGTCGGCGGCCAGCGCGCTTTGGGCGCGTGAGATGGTCGACTTCACGGTGCCGATGGGCACCTGCAGCGCCTCGGCGACCTCGGCCACGGACAGGTCCAGCCAGTAGCGCAGCACCAGCGCCTGGCGCTGGCGCACCGGCAGGCGGCGCACCGCGGCCAGCAGGTGGTCCACCCGCTCAGCGGCCAGCACCACCTCCTCGGCCGAAGCCGGCGCCGCGCTGCTCTCACCGGGGGTGCGGCGCACCACGCGCAGGTGCCGCAGCCGCGAGGTGGTCAAGTTCACCGCGGTGCGCCGCACGTACGCCAGCGCCGCCGCCGGCTCGTGCAGGCGGGCGTGGTGCTGGTGCAGGCGAGCGAAGGCCTCCTGCGCGATGTCCTCAGGATCGTCCGCGCCCAGCAGCGCGGCCAGGCGCACCGTGGCCCGGAAGTGGTGCACGAACAGCACCCGGTGCGCCTCGCCGGCACCGGCACTGACCCGCACCCCGCCCGCGTCAGCGCCCTGCCCGGTGCCGGCGTGCGCGCCGTCGGCCTGTGGGCCGCTGCAGGCCTGACCGCGCGCAGCTGCGAGGGCATCGCCCGACGTCCACCGGCGCCCACGGCCACGCCCGGCATGGACCGGTCCACCCGCCCCGTCGGGGCGGTCGTCCCAGCCGCTGCCGGCGGCCGCGTCAGCTCTCACACCCTCTAGACGCCCCACTGACCCGAACGTTCCACACCGATCCGCACCACTCTTGAGCGGTTGCGACCGCACTCAGGGCTGCGTTGACCGGTTGAGACCGCCACCGTTTCTGAGACGGTCAGGACCAGCCAGACAGCCATATCAGCACGCGTTGGCGCAGCGTTCGCCGAGCGTCGGCGGGCATGCTGCCGCGGTGACCACCCACAGCTCCAGTGGTGCCGCCGACTGGGACGCCCCCCGGCTGGCACGACTGGCCGACCACGTCGAGGAGCGCTTCGGCGCTGCTGTCGAGGTTGGCCGCTCCGCCGACGACGCCTCCGTGGACTTCACCCCTCGCCAGGGCGCGTGCCCGCTGCACTGGACGCAGTTCGGCGATGAGCTGATCCTCGGGATCGGCTCAAGGTCGTGCCGCTGGGAGCTGGGCACGGGGGACGACGACCTCGCCTTCATCGAGGTCGTCGTCGAGGCCGTGGCGGCCGGCAGGGTCTTCGAGCTTTTCGGTCCTGCCCGCTGGCAGGTGACGGTGCGCTTGGCCGACGGCAGCCGGGCGCGCACCAGCTCCGGCATGGGGCTGCGCGGGTGCTTGCCCGTGCCGGGGTGGACCCGCCGGGCCCGCCGGGTCGACTACCTGCCGTACGCGTAAAGCGCGGGGCCGACCCTGGCGACGTCCCGGTCCTCGATGTGAGGGCGCACCTCACCGGCCGGCTGCTCCGTCGCAGAAGCGACCAGTCTTGAGATGAGGGTGCCGCATCGACGGTAGAGCGAAGGTGCGACAAGCCTGGACGGCGCGACCGATGGCGTGGTGCTCGACCGGGTCACGGAGCTGGTGTCGGACGAGCTGTGGCAGTGGGTGCAGCCGTTGCTACCCCAGCGACCGCCGCGCCGCTTTCGCCACCCCGGGCGCCTGCCGCGCGATGAGTGCGCCGCGCCGGCCGGCATCATCCACGTCCTGATCACCGACGGCACCTGGGCCAAGTACCGACCGAGCAGTTGGGCTGCTGCAGGGTGACGTGCCAGCGACGGCTGAGGGACTAGACCGAGACGGGCGTGTGGCCCCAGCTTCACCAAGTCGTGCTCGATGAGCTGCGCGCCGCGGGGAAGCTGGGCCTGGACACGGTGGTGGTCGGCGGCTCGCACATGCGCGCGCTCACAGGGGGGGCTCACGACGACCTTCGGCCGGTAAACCGCGCTCGTCACACCTCCAAGCACCACCTCCTCACCGACTCCCGCGGCGATCCGCTGGTCGTGACGCTCGCCGGCGGCCACCGCCACGACATGACGCAGCTGTTACCGCTGGTGGATGTCCTCCCCGTTATGCGTCGTGTCCGCGTCCAGCCACGCCTGCGTCCGCACTACCTCTACGCCGATCGCGGCTGCGACTGCGACGTCTACCGTCGCGCCCTTCGTGAGCTGGGTATCATCCCGCCCATCGCCCGCCGCGGCGTCGTCCACGGGTCGGGACTGGATCACACCCGCTGGGTGGTCGAGCGCCGCTGACGAAGAATCACAGGGTGTAGGCCTCGAGCTTGAAAGCGTGCACGGGAATCTCCGACACGAGTCGCCGGGCGATATCGATCGCCTCATCTTCGGGCAACTGATGGGTTACAACGAGGTGAGCGAGGTGGGCGGCGTCGGCTCGCCGGGACATGTCGTGCCGAGCGGGGATGGAGCAGAAGGCCCGGGTGTCGTCGATGAAGCCGGACGTCTTCGTGAAGCTGGCGGAGTCGGTGACTGCGGCGCGGAAGCGAGCGATAGCGGCCGGGGAGTCCAGGAACCACCAGGGGGCTCCGGCGTAGACGGTGGGGTAGAAACCAGCCAGCGGTGCGATGTCGCGCGAGAAAGTTGTCTCGTCCACCGTGAACAGGATCAGGCGCAGCTGGGGATGCGTCCCGAAGGCGTTGAGCAGCGGCGCCAAGGGGCGGGTGAAAGAGGTGGCATCGGGCAGGTCGTGGCCGGTGTTGGGTCCGTGGGCGCGCAGCGTGGGCAAGTGGTGGTTGCGGATGACCCCCGGGTGCAGTTGCATCACCAGGCCGTCCTCGCAGGACATCTCCGCCATGCGGAACAGCATGTTGTGACGGTAGGCGGTCGCGTCAGCGACGCTGACCTGACCGGTCAAAGCGCTGCGATGAATGCGCTCGGCCTCCGCAGCAGTGAGCGGTGTGGAGCCGGCATCCGGAACGCCCATGTCTGAGGCCGTGGCTCCATGCGCTGCGAACACCGCCCGCCGTTTGCGCAGGGCCTCCAGCAGTCCGGAGTAGGTTTCGCAAGACGTGTCGCTGCTGGCGGCCAGGTCTGCCAGTGCTGCTGTCCAGCCGACGGCGGTGGGGTCGAAGTACCGGTCGGGGCGGAAGGTGGGCACGACGTGCCCCGAAAAGCTCGGATCGGCTCGCAGGGCCCGATGGGCGCTCAAGTCATCGGCTGGGTCGTCGGTGGTCGCCAGGAGCTTCAACCCGAAGCGGGCGAACAACGCCCGGGGGCGGAAGGCGTCGGATGAGAGCATCTGACACAGGTGGTCGTAGATCCTGTCAGCCGTGGCAGCCGAGGGTGTCTCGCGCACCCCGAACAGTTCGCTCAGCTCGGTCTCCAGCCACCAGCGCACGGGAGTTCCAGCGAACACTGGCCAGTGCGTGCACAGGAGGCGCCAGATGGCGCGGGCGGACGTCTCTCCCGGCCGGCCCTCCTCCTCGCAACCCAGGTCGCGCAAGGACACGCCGTGGGCGTGCAACAGGCGCGTGACGTAGTGGTCAGGGGTGATGAACAAGGCGGCGGGGTCACTGAAGGGCTCGTCGTCGACCAGCATCGACGGGTCGACGTGGCTGTGTGGAGAGTAGATGGCGGTGCCCGCCACGGACTGGTACAGCCGGCGGGCGACCGATCGCGTGGCCGGATCGGCAGGCAGGAGCCGGTCGGGGGACAGGACCAAGTCAGTCATGGATCACTCCGAAGGGACGCGATGACGTCGGGCTCGAGGCGGTGAGCTCCGGGTGGACGTGCGCTCACGGGACGGGGGTGGTCAGGCGACGGGGCGCGTGGGTGTGAGGTCGACCGCGTTCTCCTGGGCGTGCAGGGCCACCTCGATCGCCGTGAAGGCGTGCTCCTGGGTCATCGCCGTCTCGGTGCCGGTCAAGCAGTCGCGCACCAGTTGACCGAAGAAGGGGTACCCCACCTTCCCGGTCACCTCGTAGTGCGTCTCCTGCTGCCCGTTGGCGAGGAACAGGTGCCCGGGGCCCTCCGATGTCCCGATGTTGAGGTACTTGCGCTGCTCGATGAACCCTTCGGTGCCCAGGATGAAGGTTCGCCCGTCGCCCCAGGTCTGCAGACCATCGGGGGTGAACCAGTCGCAGCGGAAGTAGCCGGTGGCGCCGGTATCGGTGACGAGGTTCGCATCGCCGAAGTCGTCCAGGCCCGGGTGTTGCGGGTGGGCGTAGTTGGCGATCTGGCTGGTGGCGACGCGGGCGGATCGAGCGCCGGTGTAGTGCAGGATCTGGTCGACGTTGTGGCTGCCGATGTCGACCAGGATGCCGCCGTACTTGTCCTTGTCGAAGAACCACGCCGGTCGGGCAGGAGCGTTGAGCCGGTGCGGACCCAGCCCGATGACCTGAAGGACTCGACCGATGGCGCCCTGCTCGATGAGCTGGCCGGCGAAGACGGCAGTCTCGACGTGGACGCGCTCGGAGTAGTAGACGGCGTACTTGCGTCCGGTGCGCGTCACCGCCTGGCGGGCAGCGGTGAGCTGCTCCTTCGTGGTCAGCGGCGCCTTGTCGGTGAAGTAGTCCTTGCCGGCATCCATGACCCGCAGGCCCAGGGCGCATCGTTCGCTCGGTACGGCGGCACCGGCCACCAGCCGGACGCGTGGGTCGCAGAGAATCTCCTCCTCCGAGCGGGCGACCCGTACCTGGGGGAATCGTTCCCGGAAAGTGGTGACCCTCGCCGGATCAGGGTCGTACACCCACGTCAAGGTCGCCCCGGCCCCCAGCAGGCCCGCGCACATGCCGTAGATGTGGCCGTGGGCCAGGCCGATGGCGGCGAACTCGAACTCACCGGCTCCCACGACAGGGTCTGGCAGTGGGGCGGGGGCGTACGCGCCACCGTCAGCAGCGCTCACCGGTCCGCCGCCTGCGAGCGGGTCAGGACCGCGGTCGGGCCTGCTGTGGCACCTGGAGCGCCGGCCGGAGTGCGAGGGTCCCCGGGAACGGTGATGGTTCCGGAGGTGCTGGCCACCGAGGTCGACTTTTCGAAGAAGCGCGGTGCCCGCTCGGTGAGGATTCCGGGCCGGTAGTACGGGTCGACGCCCGCCAGCGGCAGGTCGACCGTGCGCCGCTCGATACCGGCCTGGTAGATCGCGCTGATCAGCTCGATCGTGCGCCGACCGTCGTGCCCGTCGATGCTGGGGCGCCGCCGCGTCTCCAGTGCTGTGAGCACGTCATCGACCTGCCCCTCGTGGCCGGTGTGCGCCAGTGGCTCGCGCGAGGTGGCCAGCGCGCGCAGGTCCTGGGCGAGGGCGACGTCGCCGCCGGGGACGGGGAAGCCGTTGGGCTGTGCGATCTCGGCGATCACCTCCCCGTCCAGGCTGACGCTGGCGTTGCGGCCGTGCACGACGATCCGCTGGTGCTCGCCGTGGGAGACGACTGAGCTCGTGAGGGTCGCCAGTGCTCGTCGGTAGGCCAGGACGGCGACCGAGAGGTCCTCCACCTCGGAGTTCTCGTGGGCGGCGTTGGTCAACACGGCCGTGACCGCCTCCGGGGCGCCCAGCAGCCACAGCAGCAGGTCGACGTGGTGCACGGCGTGGTTGAGGGTGCACCCACCGCCTTCCTGCGCCCAGGTACCGCGCCAGGACAGGTCGTAGTAGCTCAGCCCGCGCCACCATGCCGAGTCGACCTGCACGTGGGTGACGGGCCCCATCAGCCCGGAGTCGAGCGCAGCCTTCAAACCCACCACGTCGTCGCGGAAACGGTTCTGCGCCACCGAGGAGAAGAACGCCCCGCTGCGCTCCTCCGCGCTCAAGATGGCGTCGCACGCCGCCAGTGACGGTGCCATGGGCTTCTCACACAGCACGTTCACGCCAGCGTGCAGGCAGGCGACGCTGACCTCCTCGTGGGTCGAGGGGGGAGTGCAGATGCTCACCAGGTCCACCTGCTCGCGGGTCAGCAGGTCCTGGTGGGAGCGGTAGACACTGGCCTGGTCCAGACCCAGCTCTCGCCTGCAGGCCTCAGCCCTCTCGGGCAGGACGTCGACGAGGGCGACGACGGTGCATCGTCGTGGGAAGGCGAGGTAGGCGCGCAGGTGGGACAGGGCGATGTTGCCGGTGCCGATGACGGCGACTTTGATCACGGTTGCTCCTGGGTGGGTGCGCGAGCTGCAGGTCGAGGTCGGAACCGGGCGAGCGGCCCAGTACCACTAGTGCCACTAGGACCCGGCCTGGTCCGCGCGGTGCTGGACGGGCGCGGGGCGGGGTGGGTAGCCGGGGATCGCTCATGGGACCCCAGGGCGCTGCCCGGTGTGCCGGGCGTCGGTGGCGCTGAGCCGGGTCACCTGCCGACTGAGCCCGCCCACGCCTCGCACGAGGTCACCACCTCCCGGCCCGTGCTCACCGCCGACTCGATGGCCGAGCTCAGCAGCTGGTCCTGGGCGGCATCGGCCAGCGAGTAGGGCCCGGCGGCCTCCTGACGAGACCAGGCGCCGACGCGTTGCAGCAAGGTGGCCATGGCGATCTCCTCGTCGGAGAGTCGGCACCCGGGGAAGGGGTTGCGGAACACCACCTGCCCCTCGACGGAGATCTGATCGATGTCCGCGCCCTGCACGTCCTGGTGGTGCCCGGTCTGGCGGCGCTCCAGGGAGGAGCTCAGGACGGTCGCGGCATCCGCCAAGCGCACGAGGCGGTCGTCGACGAGCTCGCCGACGCTGCCCCGCACGATCAACCGGCGCGTCCGCAGCGGATTGCGGGTCTGCGTCTCGGTGAAGTCGTACAGCCCGCAGCGCCCGTCGCCGAAGTCGAACGTGGCCACCGTGGTGGTCAGCGGGTGAGGCTGGGCGTCGCCGGTCCAGCCACTGCGCGAGATGGGGTTCGCCAGGGGGGCGGTGCTGGCGCTGGCGAGCACGCGCGCCCGTCGCGCACCGACACCCAGGAAGCCGCGGATGATCGACGTGGCGTGGTACAGCTGCGTGGAGGAGACCTGCACCGACGTCGGAGTGCCCAGCAAGCCGTTGCGAACCACCTGCAAGCGGGCGGCGTTGTGCGGGAACAGGAGGTACTGCTCCGCCACCTGCACCCGTTCGGCACTGCCGACCTCGTTCCACAAGGTCCTCAGTTCACCCATATCCGCCGCCGGCGGCGTCTCGGTGAGGACGGCCGCGCCCCGCCGCACCAGCTCGACCACGAGTCGAGCGGCAGCCAGCGCAGGCACCAGCACCATGACCAGGCTCGGTGACGTCTGCAGCAGGGCAGGGAGGTCGCGGTGGACGCGCAGCCCGCGCCGGGCGATCGGCACCGCGGCTCGTTCACTGCGGACCATCACCCCCGTCACCTCTAAGAGGTGGGGCAGTCGTCGCACGAGGTCCAGGTACAAGCCCGCCCGGTAGCCGCCACCCACCACGGCGATGCGGAGAGGATTCACGTCGGTACCCATCATCGTGACCTTAGGGGGAGATCGTGGGGGCGAGGGAGCCGGGCCGGTGCGACTTCGTGGTCGCGACCGGGTCTCGCGGTCTGCGCACGATCGTCGATCAAGTTCGAGCGGTCAGTCGAGCCTAGCGTGCGCCCCCTTCGTACACTAGTATGGCAGCAATCCACCGCGGGAGCGCTCAATGAAGATCACCGATGCACGAGTCGTCGTGACGTCGCCCGGCCGCAACTACGCGACCCTCGTGGTCGAAACCTCGGACGGTCTCGTGGGGGTGGGCGATGCCACCCTCAACGGCCGTGAGCTCGCCGTGGCGACCTACTTGCGGGATCACGTCTGCCCCTTGCTGGTCGGCCGCGACCCGGCCCGCATCGAGGACACCTGGCAGTACCTCTACAAGGGCGCCTACTGGCGTCGCGGTCCGGTGGCGATGACCGCCATCGCCGCCGTCGACACCGCGTTGTGGGACATCAAGGGCAAGACTGCCGGCCTGCCGGTGTACGAGTTGCTCGGCGGCGCCAGCCGCGACGGGGTGATGGTCTACGGCCACGCCGACGGGCGCGACGTGCCCGAACTGCTCGACTCCGTCGCTGAGTACCTCCAGCTCGGCTACAAGGCGGTGCGCATCCAGGCCGCCGTCCCCGGGATGGCCAAGACGTACGGGGTGTCGACCGGGGACGGGCAGGTCTACGAGCCGGCCAACGCCCACCTGCCCGAGGAGGGCTCGTGGGAGTCCTCGACCTACCTCGACTTCGCCCCCACTGTCTTCGAGGCCGTGCGTGAGCGCTTCGGCTTCGCGGTGCACCTGCTGCACGACGTGCACCACCGGCTGACCCCCATCGAGGCTGCGCGTCTCGGCAAGGCGCTGGAGCCCTACCGGCCGTTCTGGATCGAGGACGCCACCCCGGCCGAGGACCAGTCCGCGTTCCGGGTCATCCGCGCGCACACCACGACACCGCTGGCGGTGGGGGAGGTGTTGACCTCCATCTGGGACGTGCAGACCCTCATCACCGAACGGCTCATCGACTACGTGCGCACCTCGGTGGCCCACACCGGTGGCATCTCCCACCTGCGCAAGCTCTACGCCCTGGGCGAGCTGTACGGAGTGCGGTCCGGGGCGCACGGCGCTGGAGACCTCTCGCCGGTCGCGCACGCAGCTGCGCTGCACCTGGACCTGACCATCCCCAACTTCGGCATCCAGGAGTACATGGGGCACCGCGACCCGGCCGCGGAGGTCTTCCGCTCCTCCTACACCTTCACCGACGGGTACATGCACCCCGGCAACGCCCCGGGCCTGGGCGTGGAGTTCGACGAGGCTGCTGCGGCTCGCTTTCCCTACCAGCCGCGTTACCTTCCGGTCAACCGTCGCTTGGACGGGACGGTGCACGACTGGTGAGCGGGTACGACGTGCTCGTCCTGGGTGAAGTGCTCCTGGAGATCAGCACCGAGGTTCCTCTCGGCGACGGGGTGTCCGCGCGGGTGGGGGCTTCAGGCGATGCCCTCAACGCCGCCGCGGCCGCCGCGGCCGCCGGCGCCCGAGTCGGTTTGATCGCCGTGCTGGCCGCGGACGACAGTGGCCTGGCCATCCGCCGCAGGATCGCCGAGCTGGGGATCAGCACCGACCTGCTGCGCACCGGACGCGGGCAGCAGGGCGTGTACTTCTCCCACGCCGACCCGCAAGGACAGCGCCACTTCGTTTACTCGCGCACCGGCAGCGTCGGCTCCACGATGTCGCCCGCCGATCTGCCGGCGACGCAGATCGCCGGGGCCGGGCTCGTCCTGGCCAGCGGGATCGCCTGCGCCGTGTCGGCGTCGGCTCGGGCCGCGGTGCACCGAGCGGCCGAACTGGCGCCGGGCCGGCTGGTGTACGACCCCAACCACCGACCGCAGCTGCGTGCAGGGACGCAGGCGTTGCGCGACCTGCTCGACCTCGCCCCGGCCTGCGCGTTGATCACCCCCTCGCACCCCGCCGAGACCGCACTGCTGGGCAGCGCCCTTCCTGCTGACGTCGCCGGCGGCCTCCCCAGCGACGCCTCCAGGGACGCCTCCAGGGACGCCTCCAGGGACGCCTCCAGGGACGCCTCCCGTGCCGCCGCCGTCCTGCACCGCCGCGGTGCCCGCGCAGTCGCAGTGACCTGCGGAGCCAGCGGTGTGCACTACGAAGGAGCTCTCGGAAGCGGATGGGTCCCGGCTGCGCCTGCACCGAGCGTCGTGGACCAGACCGGAGCCGGAGACTGCTTCGTCGGCTCCACCGCCGCCCGCTTGGCCCTGGGTGACGACCTGCGCACCGCCGTCGGCTACGGCGTGGCTGCGGCCTCCTTGTCGGTGGGCGGGCGCGGGGGAAGCGGCCTGGTCCCCACTCGCGCGCAAGTGCTGGCTCACGCCTCAGCCCAGTCCCACGCGCACGGCCCGGTGACCCCGGCGCAGCAGGCGTCCGGGACGCCGTCGTGAGCCGGCTGACGCTGGACGCCGCCCGGCGCAGCGGCCTCCTCCCGATCGAACCGGACCGGCTGCACACCGGGATCGTCCACCTCGGCCTGGGGGCCTTCCACCGCGCCCACCAGGCCGTCCACACCCTCGACGCGGTCCTGGCTCGAGGCGATGATCGCTGGGGGATCTGCGGAGTCAGCCTGCGCAGCGATGAGGTCCGGCGCCGGCTGGTCCCCCAAGACCTGCTGTACTCCTTCAGCGAGCGCGGCCCGGACGCGCGGCCGGCGCGGATCATCCCACTGCTGCGGCAGGTGCTGCTGGCCGGCCAGGACTCCGGAGCCGTCGTCCAGCAGATCGCCCAGCCCGGCGTTCACCTGGTGACGCTGACGGTGACCGAGAAGGGCTACCACCTGCGTCGAGGGCGGCTCGACCTGAGTGATCCAGCGGTGCTCGCCGACCTCACGGCACCCGCTCCCCGCACCCCGGTCGGGCTGCTGGCTCGAGGCCTGCAAGCTCGCCACGCTGCCGGGCTGCCGCCGGTCACCGTGCTGTCCTGCGACAACGTGCCGCACAACGGCGCCCTGCTTCGCGGGCTGGTGGGGCAGTTCCTCACCGCGGCAGGGCACGAGAGCACCTGGTTGAGCGCAACCGCGTTCCCCGACAGCATGGTCGACCGCATCACCCCGGCCACCAGTCCCGCCGACCTCGACGCCGTCGAAGCCGAGCTCGGGATGCGCGACGAGGCGGCCGTCGTCGCCGAGCCGTTCACCCAGTGGGTGGTCCAAGACGCTTTCAGCGGTCCGCGCCCCGGCTGGGAGGATGCCGGCGTCCGCATCGTGCCCGACGTCGCTCCCTTCGAGCAGGCGAAGCTGCGCATCCTCAACGCCACGCACTCCCTGCTGGCCTACACCGGTCCCCTGGTCGGCGCCGACACCATCGCCGCCGCCGTGCAGCACCCGGTGCTGCGCGCCGCTGCTGAACGCATGATCGATGAGGACGTCCGGCCGACCCTCGGCGTGCTGGTCGGGCTCGACCTGACCGACTACGCCGCGCAGGTGCTGAGGCGCTTTAAGAACCCGGCTCTCGCGCACACCACTGCCCAGGTCGGCTCCGATGGTTCGCAGAAGCTGCCCCCGCGCGTACTGGAGGTGGTGCGTCAGCGGCTCGCCGGCGGACACCTGCCGCGCTGGTCGACACTGGCCGTGGCGGCCTGGGCGCTGCACGTGCAGGCGCTGACCGAGCGGGGGCAGGTTCTGGCCGACCCGCTGGCCGAACGCCTGCAGGCGCGCGCTAGGGAGGGCATCGATGCGCTGTCCTCCTTCGAGGACGTCTTCGGTGACCTGTCCGGCCACAGCGCATTCACGGCGAAGGTCAGGAGCTGGTACGAACGTCTGCGCGCCGACGGCGTGGGCGCGATCGAGGACGAGTTGCAGCGGTGAGCGTGCTGGACGTCTCCCCGGTCATCCCGGTGGTGGTCCTGGAGGAGGCCGAGTCGGCTGTGCAGCTCGCCCGGGCGCTCGTGGACGGTGGAGTGCCGATCATCGAGATCACCTTGCGCACCCCCGCGGCCTTGGAGGCCGTTCGAGCCGTGGCGGCCGAGGTCCCGGACATCCTGCTGGGGGTGGGGACCGTGGTGAGTCCTGCGGACGTCCAGCGTGCTGTGCGGGCCGGGGCCGGCTTCCTGGTCGCTCCTGGCACGACGCCCACCCTGCTGAAGGCCACTGGTGACATCGGCATCCCCCTTCTGCCGGGAGTCAGCACTGTGTCGGAGGTACTCACCGCGCTGGAGCACGGGATCAGCGAGCTGAAGTTCTTCCCAGCCCAGCAGTGCGGGGGAGCGCCGTTCCTGGCCGCACTGCGCTCCCCGCTGCCGCAGGTGCGCTTCTGTCCTACCGGGGGCATCTCAGCGGCCAACGCCCTGGACTACCTGGCTCTGTCGAACGTCGGCTGCGTCGGCGGCAGCTGGCTCACTCCGACCGATGCTGTGCGGCGTCGGGACTTCGCCCGGATCCAGGCGTTGGCGGCTGAAGCGGCAGCGCTGAGACGACGTGCACGGTGATGAGCACCTCGACCGCTTCCAAGACGTGGTCGGTGACTGCTCGCCAGCCGCGGTGTCGAGGCGCCGGGATCGATGTCCGCTGTGACCTGCTGTGACTCGCGGTGGTCGCTCAGGTTCGTCCGGTACGGCGTCCACGGGCGTGCGCGTGTGCCGACACCACGACCGTCAGGCGTCGGCGAAGAACTGCGGGTGCTGAGCGCGGATCACTGCGATGTCGTCGAACACTTTGCGCAGGTGCTTGCGCAGGGCCTCGATACCACGATCGACATCGCGCGCAGCCATCGCGTCGACGACCTCCTCGTGCTGGTCGATGAGCACGTCCAGCTGGTCCGGAAGGGGGAGGGACAGCCGTCGGGCCCGGTCCAGGTGCGCCTTGGCCTGGCTGACCGACCGCCACGCCGAGGCGTGCCCGGAGACTGCCATCAGCCGCAGGTGGAACTCCTCATCGAGGACGAAGAACCGGTTCTGATCGCTGCGGGCCGCGGCGCGGCGCTGCGCCGCCAGCCCTGACCGCAGGTCCTCGACGTCCTCGTCGGTCAGCCTGGGCACGGCTTGGTCCAAGGAGGCCAGCTCGAGCGCCTCGCGCACGAACTGTGCGGTGGCGATGTCGGCCTCGCGCATGGGGGCCACGAACGTGCCGACCTGCGGAACGACGTTGACCAGACCCTCTCCTACAAGCAGGATGAGGCTCTCACGCACCGGAGTGCGGCTGACGCCGAGCGTGGCGGCCAGTTCGTTCTCCGACAGTGGTGTCCCTGGTGGGTACTGCAAGTTGATGATGCGCTGGCGGACCACCTCGTGCACCACCGCGCGCGTGCCTCCGGGGCCCGCGGGACGCTGGCGGAGGCGGGCAGTGCGCGGGGGCGACCCGGCCGGAGAGCTCATGGGTCCAGTGTGCCAGGATGTTGTTAACATACTTGTATGGTAGTACGCTGCGGACGTCGGGATCATCGGGGACCACCGATCCGCTGCAGCGAGGGAGCGCAGGATGAGCACATCACGGACGGACGCGTCGAGCAGGCGACACCGAGTCGCTCCGCACCGCACGGCTCCGCACTGCACGGCCGCCCGTGGTGCGGCGCAGCGTCGCAGGCAGCGGCTCGGTCCGCCGTGACGGCAGAGGCCGCGGCGCAGCCCGTCGAGGGGTGGCGTGGCACCGAGGACCGGATGCGCGCGGCGGTCTGCGGCGACCCGGGCACGAGCGATCACCTGCCGATCCCTCGGTCATGGTGCCAGGCCTCCGCCTCGCCTCGTCGCCGAGCACTCCGGACTGCGTCTGCGGACCCGGCGCGCTGCGCTGCGCCGGCGCGGCTCGTCCACGTGGCCGAGCTGAGTCGGTCCCACCTCGATCGACCTGGCGCCGTGCAGCGGTGCGTGGCCCGGTCCAGCGCCGATGGGCACGCCGTCCTCCACCTGGAGCCGGCCGGCCTCCGGCGTCGCGCAGGTCACGGGCCCCGGGACCGCACCGCCGTCACCGTCGAAGCGCTCGCGCACGCTCCCGCCACCCGCACGGCACTCGCGCCGACCTGGAGAAAGGGGATCACCGCATGAGCACCGCTTCACCCAGCGGAACCACGGCCGGCGAGGGACTTGCCGCGCCCGAGTCGCTGGCTGCGCTCGAGGGCGCCTCGCCCCACCGGTCTCCGCGCACCACCTGGCGCACCGCCCTGCGCCGCGACTGGCGGCTGTACACCTTCGTCGCCCTGCCGCTGCTGTTCTTCCTCGTCTTCCGCTACGCCCCGATGCTCGGCAACGTCATCGCGTTCCGGCGCTTTCGGCCCGGGGGCAGCATCTTCGGAGAAGAGTGGGTGGGCCTGCGCTACGTCGAGCTGTTCATCAATGACCCGGCGTTCTGGAACGTCTTCCAGAACACGCTGATCCTGGGGCTGCTCACGCTGGCCGTCGCGTTCCCGCTGCCCATCGTGCTCGCCCTGCTCCTCAATGAGCTGCGCTCCAGGCGCTTCAAGCGGTTTGTGCAGACGGTGTCCTACCTGCCGCACTTCATGTCGATCGTCATCATCGCCGGCATGGTGCTGCAGATCATGTCCGTTCAGGGCACCGCCAACCAGATCGTCCGGGCGCTGGGCGGAGACACCATCCCGTTCATGCAGCGGGCCGAGTGGTTCCCCGTCGTCTACGTCGGCTCGGAGGTGTGGCAGACCGTGGGCTGGGGGACGATCCTCTACCTAGCCGCGCTCACCCAGATCGACGACAACCTCTACGAGGCCGCCCGCATCGACGGCGCCAACCGGTGGAAGCAGACGTTGCACGTCACCCTGCCCGGCATCCGGCCCACGATGGTGACCTTGCTGATCCTCAACATCGGGACGTTCATGGCCGTGGGCTTCGAGAAGGTGCTGCTGCTGTACAACCCTCTGCTGTACCCCAGCGCCGATGTCATCTCGACCTACCTGTACCGCGTCGGGATCCTCTCCAGCAACTTCTCCTACGCCGCGGCCATCGGCCTCTTCGAGGCGCTCATCGGCCTGACGCTGATCCTGTCCGCAAACGCGATCTCGCGCCGAGCAGTAGGGACGAGCCTGTGGTGAGCGCCGACCCGACAACCGCGAGCCGTCGCCTCGCGCGGCCGCCCGCCGCGCGCGGCATCCAGGAGTCACGCACCTACCGCGTCTTCCGCGTCGCCAACGCGGTCGTCCTGCTGGGTGTCGTCGCGGTGACCCTGTACCCGTTCGTCAACATCGTGGCCCAGTCGTTCTCCTCCGAGGGCGCCATCAACGCCGGCGAGGTCAACCTGTGGCCACGCGGCTTCAACGTCGACACCTACCGGGTCGTCCTGGGCGATGACTTGTTCTGGACCAACTACAAGAACACCGTGGTCTACACCGTGGTCGCCACGGCGATCGCCATGGTCCTCACGACCTCCTTCGCCTACGCCATCTCCAAGAAACACCTGAAGGGCCGTGGCATCCTCATCGGCACCGCGGTCTTCACGATGTTCTTCAACGGCGGGCTCATCCCGAACTACGTGCTCATCAACGAGCTCGGTATGAAGAACACGCTGTGGGCGATCGTGCTGCCCAACGCGATCAGCGTCTTCAACCTGCTGGTCATGAAGGCGTTCTTCGAGAACCTGCCCGAGGAGCTGGAGGAAGCCGCCGCGATCGACGGCCTCACGACGTACGGCATCTTCTTCCGGATCGTCCTGCCGCTGAGCAAGGCGGTGTTGGCGACCATGGTGCTCTTCTACGCCGTCTCGTTCTGGAACTCGTGGTTCTCCGCCTTCTTGTTCCTCGACCGCGCGGAGCTGTACCCGGTGACCGTCTACCTTCGCAACATGATCGCCGGTGCCACGACGGCGACGTCGATCGGCGGCGGCGCCGGCGAACTCGCGCAGGTCGCCGCCAACATCCAGGCCGTGACGATGGTGCTCACCGTGTTGCCCATCGTCACCCTCTACCCGTTCATCCAGAAGTACTTCGTGTCCGGCGTGATGCTCGGCGCGGTCAAGGGCTGACCGCGCGGCACCACCTGGCTCCCGACGCAGGCCGACGACGCTCAAAAGGGGAACATGATGATCATCCAGAGGAGAACCACCATCGGCGTTGCCGCGGCCATGTGCCTGGCCGTGGGCCTCGGCGCCTGCTCCGGCGACAGCGGCGAGGACGCCGAGGAGGTCATCTCCGAGAAGAACGTCGGCGCCATGCAGGACTACGGCGTCGGCGACACCTTCAAGGCGAGCGAGCCGGTGTCCTTCTCGCTGCTCTACCGCGACCACCCGAACTACCCGAACAACCCCGAGTGGCTCTTCTACCAGACGTTGGCCGAGCAGCAGGGCGTCACCCTTGAGCCCACCTTGGCCCCGCTCAGCGACTGGGAGCAGCGGCGCAGCCTCGTCATCGGCGCCGGCGACGCGCCGGACTTCATCCCGGTGACGTACCCGGGGCAGGAGACTCCGTACGTGGCCTCCGGCGCCATCCTGGCCGTGAGCGACTACCTCGACCTCATGCCGAACTTCCAGGACAAGGTCGCCAAGTGGGACTTGGAGGACGAGCTCGACACGCTGCGCCAGGAGGACGGCAAGTTCTACCTGCTGCCCGGGTTGCTGGAGAACCTGCGCCCGGACTACACGCCCGCGTTGCGCACCGACGTGCTGCAAGAGCTGGGCCTGCAGCAACCCACGACGTGGGACGAGTTCCGTGACGTGCTGCGCGCCATCAAGCAGGCGCACCCCGACGCCTACCCGTTCTCCGACCGCTGGGAGGGCAAGGCGCTGCTCAACTACCTCGACGCCTCGTTCGGCACCGAAGCAGGGGAGTGGGGCTTCAACGACGGCGTCACGTGGGATGAGGACGCCGGCGAGTTCGTCTTCACGGCGACGACGGACGAGTACAAGGCGATGGTCGAGTACCTGCGCGGGCTGGTCGAGGAGGGCCTCATGGACCCCGAGAGCTTCACCCAGTCCGATGAGGCGGCCTTGGCGAAGCTGGCCAACGAGCAGTCCTACGGCATCAGCACCAATTCGCAGGAGGTGCTCAGCGCCCGCACCGCTCTCGACCAGACGCTCGGGGCAGGCAACTACGGCCTGTCGAAGATCGTGATGCCCGCGGGCCCGGCGGGAGACATCGTCGGGGGAACCCAGCTCGAGAACGGCCTCATGATCTCCTCCGACGCAGTGGAGAACGAGGATTTCGTCGCGATGATGCAGTTCATCGACTGGCTGTACTACTCCGACGAGGGTATGGAGTTCGCCAAGTGGGGCGTCGAGGGAACCACCTACGACGTCGTCGACGGCAAGCGTGCTCCCGCCGCGGACGTGACGTTCACCGGCCTCAACCCGGGCGCGCCGAAGTCCATGCAGAAGGACTTCGGCTTCTTCAACGGCGTGTACATGTTCGCGTCGGGCTCGACGCAGGAGCTGGTGCTCTCCAACCTCTACGAGGAGGAGGCGAACTGGCAGCTGGCAATGGCGGAGAAGCAGCCCGAGCCGGTCGCGCCGCCGGCCCCGCTGAACGAGGGTGAGCGTGAGCAGGCCTCGCTGTACCAGACGGCGCTGACCGACCTCACCTTGCAGGCCACGCTGCAGTTCATCCTCGGCCAGCGCGACATCGCCGACTGGGACGCGTTCGAGGCCGAGCTCGAGGCCGCCAACGTCGGTGCATACGTGGATCTCGTCAACACCGCTCAGCAGCGGTTCGCCGAGAACAACGGTTGATTCCCGGCACGGCCCGGTGGCACCTTCGGGTGCCACCGGGTCGTCGTCGCCCCCCGGCCCTGACAGCCCTGGCAGCCCCGACAGCCCTCAGCGAATGGCGACTCCCGTGAGCCCTGCCCGCACCGAGCCCACCGCCCGCGGCACCCTCCTCGCCGGGGTCCGGTGAGCGCGCCCGTGCCGCCGCCCGCCGGAGGTGCACGCGCTTTCGGCGAAGGGCCGCTCTCGCAGGTCACCCAGGTCGTGCACTGGTTCGTCGTCGTCGAGGTTCTGCTCGCCCTCGCGACCGCGCCCGGCCTGGCCGGCGCCCTGCTGCTCGCGCCGGACGCCAGCAACTTGCCCCTGTACGCCCTGTGCGCTGTACCGGCCGGCCCGGCACTAGCGGCGTCCGTCTTCGCCTGGCGCGCCTTCCTCGTCGACCACGACGCCGCCCCGGCGCGGGAGTTCCTGCGCGGCTACCGGCTCGACGCGCTGGACGCCCTGCGCACGTGGGTCCCGGCCTTGGCGGTCCTGACGGTCCTCGCGGTCAACATGGCGCACCGCGATGTCGTGGGTGCGGCGGCCGTCTTCACGCCCCTGTACGCCGTCCTCGGTGCGGCGGTGCTGCTGTGGGCCGTGCGTGTGCTGGTCCTCACCGCGGTGTTCACCTTCCGCTGGCGCGACGCGGCCCGACTCGGCGTGCTCACGCTCCTGACCCGCCCGCGCTCGACCCTCGCTCTGCTCTCGCTGCTCGTCCTGGCGATCGGGACGGCCTGGGTCACGTTCGACGCCGTCGTCGTCCTCCTGGCGTCGGTGCTGACCTTCCTCCTCGCCCACAGTGAGGGCACCGTGCTGCGCGAGGTCCGCGAGCGGTTCGTGGCCTCCTACTAGGCGCGGGCGGCCCGGCGCCCGTGCAAGCGCCGGGCCGCACGGCTTCAGAAGATGGTCCGCCCGTGGGCGTCGGGGATACCGGAGTGGCGCAGGAAGTACGTGTTGAGCTGGTCGCGCCACTCCCGCGCGCTGCGCGCCTGTTCCTCGAGCAGCTCGCGCACCCGCGCCCAGGTCCGCTCCTCGACGCGGCCGCGCGCGCCCTCCCACAGCTCGACGAGCTCGCCCGCCGCCCGCGCACCGCGGAAGTGCGTGTCGTAGACGTGCTGGACGACCGTCGTGCCGTCGGAGAGGACGTGCCCGTAGGGCACGTGGTGGAAGAACAGCAGCAGCTCGTCGGGGCACGTCTCGAGCGACTCATAGACGTCGCGCCACGGGGCGGGGTACTGACCGGTGTACCCCGTGCCCGTCGCACGCGTGCGGTCCACGCCGATGCCGTCGCGGTCGGCGAAGTGGTACGTGCCCCACGGGGTGTACTCGTAGCCGTCCACGTCAGGGCCGTAGTGGTGCCCTGGCCGCACCATGAACCCCACGCCCAGCGGGGCGGTGTAGTCCTCGTACGTCCGCCACGAGCCGTCCATCACGCGGTGCAGCAGCCCGGCGAGCGCTCCGTCCGGCCCGAACGTGAGGCGGATCCACTCGTCGAGGACCGCCAGCGGGTCCAGCTCCGGTGCCCAGGCGAGGCGGCCGAGGGCGTACAGGTTGGCCTGCGCCAGCGGGTGCCCCGTCCAGAACTCGTCGTCGCCGGCGTTGGAGACCGCGACCACGCCGCCCGGGCGGGCGCCGGGGCCGCGACCGGCCACGACATCGGCGACGGTGGCACCGCCCTCGCCCCACAGCGGGAACCGCAGGACCTGCGACCACAGGGGCCCGAGGTAGCACACGTGCTTCTGCTGCCCGGTGTACTCCTGCGTCACCTGCAGCTCCACCGCCAGTCGCGTACCCGGGAGCGCGGCGATCACCGGGGAGACCGGCTCGCGCACCTGGAAGTCCATCGGGCCGTGCTTGACCTGCAGCACGACCGCGTCGTCGAAGCGGCCGTCGAGCGGTGCGAAGTGGTCGTGCGCGGCGCGCGCGCGGTCGGTGGAGCGGTCGCGCCAGTCCTGGCGGTGGTCGTAGACGAACGCGCGCCAGAACACCGTGCCCCCGTGCGGGGCCACCGCGCGGGCGAGGAGGTTCGCCCCGTCGGCGTGGTCCCTGCCGTAGGCGAACGGCCCCGGCTGCCCCTCGGAGTCGGCCTTGACGACGAACCCGCCGAAGTCGGGGATCCGTGCCCACACCCGCGCCGCGGCCTCGGCCCACCAGCGCTGCACGTGCGCGTCGAGAGGGTCGGCGGTGCTCAGCCCGCCCACGGTCATCGGCGCGGCGAACGAGACGGACAGGTGCGTGCGGATCGCGTGGCGGCGGAACACCTGTGCCAGGCGGGCGAGGTCATCAAGGCCGTCGGTGAGCAGGCGCGCCTCGGCTTCGTGCACGTTGACGTTGTTCACCGCGATCCGGTTGATGCCCGTGGAGGCCAGCAGGCGTGCGTACCCCTCGACGCGGGTCAGGTCCTCGCGCAGGCGTCCTGCGGACCAGAACAGCGACCCGCCGGAGTAGCCCCGCTCCACCTGACCCATCACGGGGTGCGGGAGCAGGTTGTCCCAGTGGTCGAGCATGCGGATCGGCTGCACGGGCTCGTGCACCTCGTCGAGGGTCCCTTCGCCGGAGGGCGCCGACCCGACGCGCAGCAGTGCGTGCAGCCCGTAGAGCAGGCCCGCGCCGGTGCGCGCGACGACCACGGTCGTCCCAGCCGTGCGCACGAGGTGGAAACCCTCCGCGGACAGCTCCGGGGCTCTCTCCGCGGCCACGCGCACGGCCCGCGGTGCACCGTCCGCGCCGGCCAGGTCCGTGAGCCCCGCCGGGGTGGTGAGCACGACGGAGGCGGGCGCGGAGGGGTCGTGAGCCCGCAGAGATCGCCCGCCGTGGTGGGAGGCGGCGAGTTCCACCTCCGCGACGACGGTGTCGAGCACCGGGTCGTCATCGAGGCCGGGCGCGAGGAGCAGCACCGTCCCGGCGCCCAGCGGGGCCAGGGCCGCATCGGGCAGCCAAGCGGGGGAGACGTGCGTCGTCATGGTGGACCTTCGTCGTCGGAGGCGTCGGTGAGGCGCAGCGCGCCGGCGGCCCCGGCGGGTTCGCCGGCGACCCCGGGAAGTCCCGGACCCGCGCGGTGTTCCCTCTTTCCCACCGGCGAGGGTGCATCCCAACCCTACGAGGCCGGTGTGCGTGCCGCAATCACTGACGTGACCGTCGCGGCAAACCCTCGCGTGCGTCGCGCTAGGGTTGCCGGTGGAATTCCGGGTCGCCGGGACTCCCAGTTCCCGGGGGGTGGGTGCGGTGCGTGGAGTCGCTGCGGTCGTCGGCGCGGCCCGGTGGTGCCGGTGACCGAGCGCTGGATCCACACCTGGGCGGCGGCGCAGCAACGTGCTCAGCCCGCCGACCTGCCGCCCGTGGACGGTCCGGGCTGGGCATTAGCGGGAGCGACGCTGCGCCAGACGGTGCGCTGCTCCCTCGGCGGCCCGCGCGTTCGGCTGCGGGTGTCCAACGCCTTCGGCGATGCCCCGCTGCCGGTGGTGCGTGCCAGCGTCGCCGCACCGGAGGGTGGGCGCGCCGGTGCCCGTGCGGTGGACAGCGATCCGGTGCCGGTGACGTTCGGAGGCCGCCCCGGCACCGAGGTCCCGCCCGGCGCGCTCGTCGTCTCCGACCCCGTGGAGGTGCCGGTCGCTGCCGGCGCCCACCTCAGCGCCACGCTCGCGTTCGCCGCCGGCGCCGACCCCGGCGGCACGACGACCCACCCGGGTTCGCGCACCACGTCCCACGTCGTGCCGGGCGACCGGGTCGACGAGCTCGACCTGCCCGGCGCCGCGCCGATCGAGCACTGGTACGTCCTCACCGGCGTCGAGGTGCCCGCAGGCGAGGACGCCGGTGCGGTGGTGCTGCTGGGCGACTCCCTGACCGACGGGCGCGGCTCCACCACCGATGGGGCCGACCGCTGGTCCGACCGGCTGCTCGAGCGCCTGCTCGCTGTAGGCGCGACGGGCACCGCGGTGCTCAACCAGGGGATCGGCGGCAACCGGGTGCTGGGCGACGGCGTCGGCCCCTCAGCCCTGGCCCGCCTCGACCGCGACGTCCTGGCGCTCGGCGGGGTCCGCACCCTCGTGGTCCTGGAAGGCGTCAACGACCTCGGCACCACCGCGGGGACGCCGGACGCCCAGCGCGGCGCTGCCGCCGATCTGCTCGCCGGCTACGAGCAGATCGCGCTGCGCTGCCGAGCGCGCGGGATCGCCGTGATCGGTGCGACGCTGCTGCCGTTCGGCGGCCACGACGGCTACGACGATCCCGGTGGCCTGCGCGAGGGGAGCCGGCAGGAGGTCAACGCCCAGCTGCGCACCGGCCGCGTCTTCGACGCCCTCGTCGACCTCGACGACGCCCTGCGCGATCCCGACCACCCTTCGTGGCTGCGCGCCGACGTCGACGGCGGCGACCACCTGCACCTCTCACCGGCCGGGTACGCCGAGCTCGCCGGGGCGGTACCGCTGGACCTGCTCGCCGTCCGAGCCGCGTCGGACGACGTGGTGACGAACCACGCGCCGTGAGTCCCACGTGCTCGCCGACCGCCGACGGAAGGGAGGAGGGAAGTGATCAGGACGGTCGGTAGGTGCGACGCACGTCCTCGCGCCGGTACTGTCGCGCGGGCCACCAGCACTGGGCACGCAGGGCCGCAGGGCGAGAAGGAGCGTGCTCGCCCAGCGGGAACCACTTCCAACCCCAAGCAGAACAACCGACCGGGAGGCGGATCGCTGTACAGCGACCCGGTACCGTGCTCAAGGCACGTGCCGGACGCACCGGACACGCCGCGTGGCGGGCCTGACGGGTTCACCCACCGGCGGTCTCGGAGCCCGGCCGCCGCGAGCTCCGGTGTTTCGGCGGATGGCGTCGCCAGCCACCACGCGGAACAGAGGCATCCGCCCCGTCGACGCGATGGCGGCCGTTGACGCGCGCACCGTGGGGGTACTGGTAGTGCGAGTCCCGCAGCGCGCAGTCAGCGGTTCCTTCGACGTCCCGTGTGAGCGCGAAAGATGCCTGTAGCAACGGGTGACAAGTGGTTGGTCGCGTGCCAAACTCACCCGGTGTGACAACTGGGTCAACGCGAATGTCTGAGGTGGACGGCGAACGGACGCAGGCGCTGCTGCCGAGGCTCGAACGCTCAGGCAGTGCCACACGGCTCATCGTCGACCAGGAGCCGTTCATCATCCGTGGTGGTGAGCTCGGCAACTCCAGCGTTGAGCGGGCCTTCCTGCAGCGGTACTGGCCGAAGCTCCAGGCTCTGGGTCTGAACACGATCGTGGCGCCCGTGTACTGGGACGTCGTCGAACCAGAGGAAGGCGTCTTCAACTGGAGCACCGTCGACGAGCTGATCGACGACGCCCGCGAGCACGGCATGCGCTTGGTCTTGTTGTGGTTCGGCACGTGGAAGAACAGCATGTCGTGCTACGCACCCAGTTGGGTGAAAACGGACTTCGAGCGGTTCCCGCGGTGCAGGGACTCGCTGGGTCGATCGATGGAGATCTTGACGCCTTTCGGCGATGCCAACCGGGAAGCCGACGCCAGAGCGTTCACCGCCCTCATGGCCCACCTGCGCTCCCAGGACGAGCAGCACGCAGTCGTCCTCGTGCAGGTCGAGAACGAAATCGGAATGATCCCCGAAGCGCGCGATCACAGCCCACAGGCGGAGGCGGCCTTCAACGCCGCGGTTCCTGGTGAGCTCATCTCCTACCTGCAGCAGCACCGGGAGGAGCTGGCGCCGGAACTGCTCGACCTGTGGACGGCAGCGGGCGAGCGCACCGCAGGCACCTGGACGGAGGTCTTCGGGGCAGGTCCGCTGGGTGAGGAGGTGTTCATGGCGTGGAGCTTCGCGCGCTACGTGCAGTCGGTCACGGCAGCCGGCAAGGCGGAGCTGGGCCTGCCGATGTACACCAACGCCGCGCTGATCCGACCGGCGACCCTGCCGGGGCAGTACCCCAGCGCCGGGCCGCTTCCGCACCTGATCGACGTGTGGCGAGCCGGCGCACCATCGCTGGACTTCATCGCCCCTGACATCTACTTTCCCAACTTCGCCGAGTGGGCTGGCAAGTACACCCGCAGCGGCAATCCGCTGTTCATCCCCGAAGCGCTGCGCAGCGTCGACGCCGCAGCCAACTGCCTGTACGCCTACGGCGCCCACTCGGCCATCGGGTTCGCCGTATTCGGGGTCGAGTCCATTAGTGGGCGCGCCGAGGCAATGCTGGCGGCATCGAACGACATCGTGCGCCAACTGAGCCCGCTGATCGCCGCTCACGCGGGAGACAGCACCATGACTGGCCTGCTCCCGCCGGCTGACGACCAGCGCGTGCCGCACCGGCTACGCCTCGGCGATGTGCTGCTCGACGTGACCTACGAGCGCATTGCGCCCCCGAGCCTGGCCGACGGCGTGATCAACGAGTCCGGTGACCGGGCGGAGGACACCACGCGTTTGCCCTCGGCCGCGATCGTCATCCAGACCGCCGATAAGGAGTTCGTCATCGGCGGGATGGGCGTGACGGTGACGTTCTCCCCGGCGCAAGCCGGCGCCGAGCGCTTCGGCATCCTCAGCTGCGAGGAGGGCGGCTTCGAGGAGGGTCTCTGGCAACACCTGCGCTGGCTCAACGGCGACGAGACGCATCAGGGCCGCCACCTGCGCCTGGTGCCAGGACGAGCGGCAATCCAGCGGGTCAAGCTGTACCGCTACCGCTGAGAATGATCCGAACCCTGTCCTGGCAAGCAGTGCTGCACGAGCCTTTGCCGACGCATCATCGCTGGTGTCCAGCACCCCGCTCGCCGCTTCAGACGATGGATGGGACACGGGTAGCGCAACGGGTGGGACGGCAGATGAGGCGAGAAAGCGGTGGTGGCTGCGCTGGCGGTGCGCGTGCACCCGCTCGCCGACGCCGGTGAGCTGGCGCGGTTCTGGGTCAAGGTCGTCAAGGGCCCGGGCAGCGGGGACTGCTGGCTGTGGACGGGGGCCATCTCCGATGACGACTACGGGCGCTTCTACCTCAAGCGCGAGGGGCGGGCGCGCTGCGTGCGGCCCAACCGTTACGTCCTGGCGGCGGTGCTGGGTATGGACCCGGCGGACGTGGCGGTGGCCGAGCACGCGGTGTGCGACGTGCCGCTGTGCGTGCGCGTGGCAGGCGATGCCACCGGTCACGTCTGGCCCTCCACGCAAGCGCTGAACCTGGCGCGCATGGCGATGCGCTCTCGCGGCGGTGGGCCCTGGTGGAACTGGCGCTGGCGCGGCGGGGACCGCGCCTCCAGCGCCGCGCGCTCCAGGGCGCTGCGCAGCGCGGTGGCTGACGGTTGGGACGCCACCGCGGTGCGGGCGGTGCTCGATGCCCCGCTACCGGGGCAGGGTGTACTGCAGCGCTTCGACTGAGCCCACCCCCACCCCTAGCGCAGTTTGGCCCGGTTGCGCTGCCCGTGGCGGCGAGCTGGGATTCGCGCCAGCTACGGCGGCATGGTCGTGGAGAAGGGGGTGGCCGTCGAGGGCGACATGGGCGCTGGGGTGCGCAGAACCGCTGACGGGCGCCGCCCACTGCGTCGCCGCTGGTGTCCAGCCGGCGATGGCGCCGAAGAGCAGCGCGAGCGGCACCGCGGCCACCAGCAGCGTCAGCCGCTCGGTGCGGCTGGCGGGCGCGAGCAGGGGAACCAGCGTCAAGGTCGCCAGCGAGACGGCGCTGATGCCCAGCGCCTTGCGAGTGCGGAACCGCGACACCACGACCTGCTTCCTCGAAGACCTAACCCACTCCTGCTGGCAGACGACCAGGGAGGCTGCTGTGGCGTGAGCACTGGCTCCAGCATCACCCGAGCTGTGCCGCACGCGCCACCCTGCGGCTCAGCGCACCACCGGGAGCCACGCGTGGATGACCACGGCCGATCAGCGGTGGGGACTTTCCGGCGGCGGTGGCGGCAGATGCAGTGGTGGTGGCGGTGCCAGCGGGCTACCAGCCAGCACGCGGCTCGTTTGCCTGGCTGCTCGTTTGCCTGGCTGCTGGTTTGCCTGGCTGTGCGTGCCGTAACGCTCCTCGGGCAACAGCGATGTGATCAGCGAGTCCGGGGGGCTCGCGCTGTGGTCCGGGGGGATCTGCGGTGGCCAGAGGGGCTCGAGGAGGACGCAGGTGTCGCGTCTGGTGGCCGGGCGATGGGGCACCAGGCGCCGCACCCGCCGCACCCGCCGCGCCCGCCCGGTGGGCCGTCGGGTCTGGAGCGGTGGGTCAGCGCTGAGGCTGCTCGTTTCGCTGCGGCTCGGGTCGAGCTTGAGGGACCTTGCCGGCGGCCTTGGCCCGCCGGTACAGCGCGATCCAGGCCAGGACGCAGGCGGCGGCCAGAGCGAAGGCGCTGAAGATCACCCAGGACGGCGCGAGCGCGTCACCGCGGCGCCCACCCATGGCGAAGTAGCCGATCAGGGCGAAGACGAGGGCCGCCACCGCCCACACCCGCGTGCCGCGGGTGGGCGTGTGCGGGTCGTCTTGAAGGCGGTCGTGGATGCGCATGCGCAGAAGCTAGGCAGCTAGGGCACCCGCGGCCAGCGGAGCCGACGCCTGCCGCACCGGCGCCCTCGCCGCCCTCGATGCTGGTCGTCGACCCCCGGGGTCCACCGGTGCTCACCAGTGCTTGAGGGGCTGCGCAGCGTCGCGCTCGTGCTGGGATCGGGTGATCCAGGTCTTCCAGGTGGCGCCCGCGCCGCTGCGCAGCATGATCGGCGTCATGTCCGAGATGTCCGCGATGTCGACTCGCCGAGCCGGCGTCTGCAAGGACGGTCTGGACGTGCGCGCCCCGCGGTGGGTGCGCGTCTACATCTGCTGCTTCGCCGCGCTCTGGCTAGGCCTGCTGGCCTCCTTCGCGGTGCGCGGGCTGCGCGAGGGCGATGTCGGGGCGCTGGTCACCGTGCCGATGGCGGCGGTGGGCGTCTTCCTCTTCACGCGCTTCTTCCGGCTGCGCGCGCGCACCGAGGGCGATGAGCTGCTGGTGCGCAACACGATGCGCACCCGGCGCATCCGGCGCACGGACGTCGAGGACGTGCGCACCGGCACGCCGCAGGGCGGGCCGTTGAGCATCGGCGAGGCGGTGCTGGTGCTGGTGCGCGACGGCTCCATCGTTAGCGTGGAGGCCACGATGCGCACCGGGTGGAGCGCCACCGGGCGCCGGCAGCTGACCGAGAGCCGCGAGCGGCTCCTGGCGTGGGCGCGCACCGATCGCTGACCTGCGCTCCGTGCCCGAGCGTCCTCCGTCGCAGCGGCCGCCTCCAGAGCCGGCCGCCGCACGGTGCGCACCGTGGTGCCGGGCGCTGTGAGCGTCGTCCTCGTGCGGCAGCATGCCGCTCGTGGCGCCGGTGACCCTGAGCGAGATCGAAGCGGCGGTGCGCGCCTCCTGGGGGCCGGAGACCTCCTTCGCCTCGGCCGAGTACATGGCCCGCGGCGGTGGGCAGCCCTCGCGGGGGCAGTGCGGGACGACCGCCCTGGTGCTGCAGGGCCTGCTCGGGGGCGACTTGATGGTCGCCGACGTCGAGCACGAGGGCCAGGTCGTGGGCGTGCACTACTGGAACCTCATGCCCGTCGGGGTGGAGGTGGACCTGACCCGGGATCAGTTCACGGACGCCGAGTCGCTGGTCAACGTCCGCCGCGTCACCATCGGACGCAACACCTCCACGGCGGGAGAGCGGCCGTTCCAGCTGCTCAAGCAGCGGGTCACCGCCGTCCTTAAGACCCGCTCGAGGCGCCAGGGAACGACCAGCGAGGCCGCCGATCACTGAGGCGTCGCCGCAAAGACGTCGCCGCGAAGACGTCGCACTCAGGTCACCTCGAAAGAAACCGGGTGCGAGACGGCGACTACACACGCTGCGCGCTGTGTCCGTGGACGGCTCTGCAGGAAGCGCTCACGCGGGCCGTAGGTGGGCGGCCAGCTCGCGCAGGGTGGCGATGCGAGAGACTTCCCCAGCTGGGCCGGTGCCGGTGCGGTCCAGGTGCACCGCGCGCAGCCCCGCGGCGCGGGCGGCCAGGACGTCGAGGGCATGGTCGTCACCGACGTACAACACCTCACTGGGCAGCAGGCCCAGCTGCTCGCACACCGCGCGGAAGGCCCGCGGGTCCGGTTTGGCCACCCCGAGGTCCTCGGCGGTGAAGACCGGCCCCAGGCGCCCGCCCAGGCCCAGGGCGGCGACCTTGGCGTGCTGCTGCTCGGTGGTGCCGTTGGTCAGCACCGCGGTGCGCAGCCCGCCCGCCTGCACGGCGGCCAGCGCGTCGGCGACGTCGTCGTAGCCGGCCCAGGAGGCCTCGTAGGCGCGCAGGAAGCCGTCGAAGACGGTGTCGAGCTCGTCGTCGGTGCCCACCGGCAGGTCCAGCAGGGGCAGCACCTCGCGCAGGCGGCGCCGGCGCTGCTCGGCGAAGGTGATCTCTCCCTCGCGCCAGGCGCGGAAGTGCCTCTCCTCGGCGGCCGCCCACGCCGCCTCCAGCTGTGGGGTACTGGTGCGGTCCAGCGACGTCAGCCACGTGCGCAGCCCGGCCAAGGCGGCGCTGGGGTGGTCGAAGAGGGTGCCGTCGAGGTCGAAGACCACCGCTCGCAGCGCCACCGGGCCAGGGTAGGCAGCGGCCCGGAGTGCTTGCGCCCGTCCGGTGCACCGGGTAAGGATCGCGCGGTCCTCGCTGGTCGTGGATGCAGGTCCCATGGCCGTGACCGGGCGGTCGGTCGGCGTGGTCGGCGTGGTCGGCGTGGTCGGCGAAGGGGGATCGCCACTCCGGCCAGGCTGGGGGAGGCGCGCGGGCTGGCGCGAGCCGCGCGTGGCGCCTGTGCGGTGAAGAAGCCGTCTGTCGTGCGGTGCTCGTGCGAGGGTGGCTGGGTGAGCACTGGACACCGGCTGCGGCGAGCCCTGATCGGCGCTGCGGTCATCACCGCGGGGACCGCCACGATCGTGGGCATCACCGGCCGAGACGCGCCAACACCTGGAAGTGCTGCTCCCACCGTGACGACCGCGCCCGCTGCCACCGCGCCCGCTGCCACCGCGCCCGCTGCCACCGCGCCCGCTGCCGCCGCGCCTGCTGCCGCCGCGCCCGACTCATCGCTGGCTGACCTCGTCGGCGGCTCGAGCCTGGCACCCGTCAGCGCGGCGCCGGTGAACCGCATCGCGCCGCTGTTGCCCGCACCGGCGATCCCCAAGAAGGTCACCGTCGATCCCGCCACCGGTCGGGTCGTCGACGTGAAGGTCGAACGCCCGCTCCCGTGAGGCCGGCCGCCCTCCGGGGCCCGCCGCCTGTCGCGTCACCGGTCCTGTCATCGGCCGTGTCACCGGCTCTTGAGGCGGCCCAGCCTCCGCCGAGCGGCAGCAGGCTCCTGGCGCCGGTCCTCGCAGCAGCAGCGTGAGCGTGCGCGGGCAGCACCGAGCCCGTGGTTGCGAGGAGTTCTCGGGTGCGAACTGCAGCGCTGCCGCTCACCCTCACCAGCGCTGCCGGTGCCGACCTGTCTGCCACAGGTACAGCGCCGCGCCGATCGAGACGAACAAGGTCACCGCTGCCGGCAGCGCGACCGCGGGTGAGACCACCTCGACTTCCGCGCCCCCACCGATGCACGTCTTGCGGATGAGGGGGAAGAGCTGCTCGTCGTAGCGGGTCATCGGTGCGTGCAATGCACGCTCGCACGCCTCGTCGATGCGCAAGGGGCCCGTTATCAGCGCCAGGAAGTACAAGCCCGCGGACAGCGGCAGGCACGCCACGCACACCAGGAGGAGGAGGATGTTGAGGCGGCGCCGAGCCCGCGAGATGCCGGGCCTGCCCGCTGCCGGTGAGTGATCGCCTTCTCGGTGCACGAGCTCATCGTGTGTCCACCCCCCGTGCGTGGACGTGCTGTTCACCGCTTCGCTGCACCATCAACCTGGATCGCTCACCCGCACACGCAGAGCGCCCACCACCCACCGGAGCGTCTTGAAAGCCACCGTTTGCGAGACGGGTGTCGAGCTCTGTGCTGACGGGGGCTCCTGCTCGCCCGGTGTGGTGCGCTACTTCCTGCGCGTGCCGGCGCGCTGGGAGTCGCGCCAGGTCACGACGGCGACGACGGCGAGGAGCAGGGCCAGCACGGCGCACACCAGGGCCCAGCGGGGGTGTCCGTCGATGACGAAGAAGCCGGCCACGGTGGCGAAGGCGATCGCCGCGATGCAGTGCGAGAGCAGCAGCAGGTGACGTTGTTGACGAGCGCGCGGCTGGCTCATGAGCTCCTGTCGGTTCGAGGGGCATGCTGTTCGTGAGGCCGTGCCCGCCGCCCGGGCATGGGTACGGGCATGGGCCGGGGCGTTGGCCCGGGCCTGGCTGGGTGGACTTCGCATGCCGGCCGGGTGGGGAACCGGGTCACGATGCGGTGTTCTGTCTCGAGCGCTTCGCTCGAGCGGCGCGGCGGTGCCGCTGCCACACGTCGAGGGCCGCGGCGCCCAGCACCGCTCCTGCAGCAGCCAGCACGCCACTGAGCTGGCCGCTGAGCGCCTCGCGCAGCAGCAGCCACGCGCCCACGCCGATCAGCGCGGCGAAGGCGAGGGTGCCGATCGCCCGGGTGAGCTCCTGGGAGCGGGTGAGGTGGCGGCGGTGCTGAGGCACCTGCCCACCATGACCCATCGCCCTGCTGCTGGTGGGTGTACCGGCAGGTCCAGCGCCCAATCGGGTGTCGCAGAAGCGACGGCGATCTCAACCGGTCAACGCACCACTCTCTTTGGATCATGGTGTGGTGAGTGTGGAGGTGGGACCGGTGCAGACGTTCGGGCTGAGTCCGGATCAGCAGGATCAGGTGTGGGCGCGCTGGCGCGCGGGTGAGTCGCTGCGCTCGATCGCGCGGTCGCTGGGCATCAACCGCCCGGCCAGCGTCCGCTGCTTCGTGGCCGCCACCGGCGGGGTGCGCCGGCCGGCACGCCGCCGGGCGGCCCACCAGTTGAGCGCGGTCGAGCGGGAGGAGATCAGCCGCGGGCTGGCCGCGAAGGAGAGCACCCGCTCCATCGCCCGCCGGCTGGGCCGGGCGGCCTCCACGGTCAGCCGGGAGGTGGCTCGCAACGGCGGGCGAGGCGGCTACCGCGCCGGCAGCGCGGAGGCGAGGGCCTGGCAGCGCGGCCGGCGCCCGAAGCAGTGCAAGCTCGCCCAGGACGCCGCGCTGCGCGCTCGGGTCGAGCGCGACCTGGCCCGCGGCTGGTCCCCGCAGCAGATCGCCGCTCGGCTGCGGGCGGACTTCCCCGACGATGAGGCCATGCGCGCCAGCCACGAGGCGATCTACCTGAGCCTGTTCGTGCAGGGCAGAGGCGCTTTGCGCAAGGAGTTGACCGCTGCGCTGCGCACCGGGCGCGCCATGCGCTACCCCCGCGCCAAGCGGCTGCCGCAGGGGCGCGGGCAGCTCGTCGGAACTGTCCCGATCAGTGAACGCCCCGCCGAGGTCGAGGACCGCGCGGTTCCTGGGCACTGGGAAGGTGACCTGGTCTTCGGCACCCGGCCCAGCGCCATCGCCACGCTGGTCGAGCGCCGGACCCGGTTCGTGCAGCTCATCGCTCTACCGCACGGCTGCAAGGCCGAGCAGGTCCGCCAGGCCTTGACCACGGCTGTCCAACGCCTTCCCGAGCAGCTGCGGCGCAGTCTGACCTGGGACCGCGGCACGGAGATGGCCCAGCACGCCCGGTTCAGCATCGACACCGGCGTCCAGGTCTACTTCTGCGACCCGCACAGCCCCTGGCAGCGCGGGTCCAACGAGAACACGAACGGCTTGCTACGCCAGTACCTGCCCAAGGGCGCGGACCTGCGCACCTTCAGCCAGAGCGACCTCGATGAGATCGCCGCCCGCCTCAACGGAAGACCTCGACAGACCCTGGGATGGAAGACACCCTCAGAAGTCCTCGACGAGGTGTTGCGTTGACCGGTTGAGACCGCCACCGTTTTCAAGACGGGGACACACCTGAACGGCGGCACGTGCCGGTGCCGGCCGCTGCTCAGCGACCTTCGAGCAGGTTCTTCACGTCGCTGTCGGCTTCGACGGCCGTGGTGATCAGCTCGTGCAGCTCCACGGGGGAGGTCGCTTCGTCGAAGAGCTGCTGGATGCTGGAGTCGATCGGCAGCATCTCCGGGGACTGGCCAGCGGGCGTGAAGCCGACGGGCTCACTGGCCCGCAGGCTCAGCGCCAGCGCGGCTGCGGCGAGGTCTGCGGGGGTGCAGGCGGCGGCGCCGCGCAGCCTGGCGATTTCCGTCGCGGCGCTTACAAGCCGTTGCATTAGTTCGTCGGAGGTAGTCGACGGGCACAGATCAGCGTGATCGCCAGGCGGGCCAGCGCGGTGATCGTGGTGTTGCTGGTGTCGTAGCGCAGCGCCAGGCGCTTGTAGTTGAG
>NZ_JBJLRD010000023.1:0-67057 GCF_050871305.1 Kineococcus gypseus
AATCGCCCGGATTCCCACCCGCCCGGCCGCCGAAAACCAAAAAAAAAACGCCAACCCCCCCCCCCCCCCCCCCCCCCCCCCCCCCCCCCCCCCCCCCCCCCCGGGCCCCCCCGGGGCGCGCGTCGTGGAGTGCCGCCTCAGAGGGAGGCCTTGAACAGCAGGCGGTTCGGGGTGCCGGAGGGGTTCGAGCGCACCACGTTCGCGGTGCCGTTGGACACGATCCAGGAGTTCACCGTCGCCGAGGCCGCGTCGCCGTTGCGGCCCTTGTACAGCGCCATGACGCCGGCCACGTGCGGGCTGGCCATCGAGGTGCCGCTGATGGTGTTCGTCCCGCCGCGCAGCCAGGTGGAGGTCACGGCCACGCCCGGCGCGTACGTCTCCACGCAGGAGCCGAAGTTCGAGAACGACGCGCGCGTGTCGGTGCGGTCGGAGGCGGCGACGGTGACGACGCCGGACGCCGAGGCGGGCGAGACCCGGCAGGCGTCCTGCGACTCGTTGCCGGCGGCCACCGCGACGGCCACCCCGGCGGCGGCCAGGTTGCTCACCGCGGTGTTCAGGGCCGCGGAGTACCCCCCGCCCAGGGAGAGGTTCGCCACGGCGGAGGGGACGTGGTTGGCGCGCACCCAGTCCACGGCCGCGACGATCCCCGCGGTGCTGCCGGAACCGTCGCAGCCCAGCACGCGCAGGCCGCGCAGCTGCACGTCCTTGGCCACCCCGTGGGTGGCGCCGCCGATCGTGCCGGCCACGTGCGTGCCGTGCCCGTTGCAGTCGCGCCCGTCGCCGCCGAGGGCGTCGTAGACGTTGCGGGCGCGCCCCGCGAAGTCGGGGTGGCTGGTGTCGATGCCGGTGTCGATGACGTAGGCGGTGACGCCGGCCGCGCCGGTGCCGTAGGTGTAGCCGCCCGACAGCGGCAGCGCCCGCTGGTCGATGCGGTCCAGGCCGTGCAGCCCGGCGGTGGTGATGCTCTGCGTCGCGTCGGCGCGCACGCTGCGGTCCTCCTCGATGGCGGCGACCGAGGCGTTGCGCTGCAACGCCTTCAGCTGCCCGTCGGTGAGCGCGGCGGCGAAACCGTCCAGGGCGCTGCTGTAGACGTGGCGCGGGGAGACCTGCAGGGCGCGGGCCAGGCCGCGCGCGTCGGCGCCCTCGTGCAGGGTGACGACGTACTGCCCCGGCAGGGCGTCGGCGCCGGCGTCGGCGACGCGGACCTCGGGCGCAGCGGCGGAGGCGGCGGCCGCGCCCGGCAGGGTGAGGGCCAGGGCGGCCAGGGGTGCGAGCAGGGCGGTGCGCTTCACGGGGGGTTCCTTCCGGAGCGTCGGGGGGCGCGACGGCGTACCCCCCGAAGGAGCCTACGACGAGTATTTCGCCGTTGACGGAAAGTAACCACTCGTGGGGAGGGGCGTCAACGACCCCCGCACCGCGGGCCCCGGGCGCGGGGGGACCGTCAGGGCAGCGCGGCGAGGTCGCCGGAGCGGCCGCCCGCGCGCACCTCCGGCCGGCGCAGCACCTCGTCGGCGATGCGGTGCGCGTTGGCCATGACGGTCAGCGTGAAGGTGGTCGAGGGCACCGAGGGCAGCACCGAGCCGTCCACCAGGTGCACCCGGTCCCACTCCGGCAGGCGCCCGAGCCGGTCCGTGGTCGTGGCCGAGGTGCCCGCCGCGTGCGGGAAGCTGCCGCCGAAGTGGTAGCTCTTGGCCGCGCCCGACACGCTGCCCGCCGCCGCCACCGGCCACAGGTCCAGCCGCGGCGCGGCGCGCACCAGTCGGCGCAGCACGGCCGCGTACGCCGCCGAACCGTCCGGGCCGCCGGTGGAGACGGTCACGCCCGGCAGGCCGTCGCCGGTGCGCGCCCCCACCGACAGGCGCACGTGCGGGGAGGCCCAGGAGGGCAGGTACCCCAGGCCCACGGTGAGCCGGCGCAGCAGGTGCGCGGTCGCCGGTGCGGCCAGGCGGTGCCGCAGCGGCGCGGGCAGCGCGGCCAGGACGGCCGGGTTGTACGGGTAGCAGTGCACCTGCGAGGTGTCGTACCCCTCGTCGCCGAAGTCGACCAGCACGTTGAACTGGTTCAGGGTGAACCCCGGCAGCTCCGCCCGGCGCGGGTCGCCCACCGCCCGGCGCGAGAGGAACGGCAGCGCGAACTGCACCGACTCGGCCATGCGCACCTCCCGCGGGGGCCGGGCCATGGAGGCGAGCACCACGCGGGTGGTGCCGACACCCCCGCAGGCCACGAACACCCGGTCCGCGCTCAGGCGCACGTCGCGCCCGGTGGCCAGCTCGCGGGCCAGCACGTGCGCGCGCCCGTCCTCCTGCGAGACCCGGCGCACCAGCAGGCCGGTGCGGTGCGTCAGCGCGCCGCGCGCGCGCATCCGCTCCACGCTCTGCGCGGCGGAGTACACCAGCCCGTAGGGGCAGCCGGTCATGCACAGCCCGCACGAGGTGCACGCCGCGGGCCGCAGCGCCAGGCGGGCGCGGCCGACGGTCACCCCGGCGCGCCGCAGCGCACCGCGGTGGCGCGCGGCGGAACCCAGCACCCGCCGGGTGCGCTCGGACAGCGGCGGCAGCGGCTGCGCCGGGCCCAGCAGCGGGAACAGCTCCGCGAGGTCGTCGTGCTCGGCGGCCAGCGGGACCTCCCGCAGGACCGCGCGGTAGTTGTCCTCCATGTCCGCCCAGCCGACCGGCCAGCGCTCGAACGTGCTGCGCGAGAACGGCATCACCTGCGCGCCCCACACGGTGGAGAAACCCCCCACGGCGGAGGAGACCAGCGAGCGGTTCGCGCCGCCGGTGGCCACGACGCCGGCGAGCTGGCCCAGGTCGCGGAACGGGTAGTCCGAGCCGAAGCTGCGCTTCTGCGGCAGCCGGCCGCCGTCGTGCGCGACGGGCTGCGCGCGCACCAGGTCCAGGTCGCCGGCGTCCCAGCCGTCGGCGCCGGTGGCGGCCATGCGCTGCGCGGCGGCGCGGTGGCCGTCTTCCAGCGTGCCGCCCAGGTCCACGAGCACGACCTCCTGGCCGGGTTCGGCCAGCAGGCGCAGCGCCACGCCCACCGCGGCCGGCCCGGAGCCGACCACCAGGTTGGTGCTCACGCCGGCAGGCCGCGGGTGCGCGCCGGCGGGGTGCGGCCCAGCAGCATCGCCAGGCGGCCGTGCACGTTGCCCAGGCCGGCCAGGCCGATCCCGGCGACCATCGCCGCGCTGGGCGCCAGGCCCGCCGGCCGTCCGAGCAGCGCCCGGCCCACGCTGCCCAGCACCGTGCGCGCGGCGTCGGCGACGAACTCCAGCTCCGCGCCGAGGTTGCCCGCGTCGCCCATGTCGCGCAGCGCGCGCACCTTCTCGCGGTTGACGACGTAGCAGCGGCGCCAGAAGTAGTTCCACGTCACCCGGTGCGCGGGCACGAAGTGGCGCACCTGCGCGCGCGGCTCGTACAGCACCGACGCGGCGCCGTGGGCGGCCGCGACGCGGTGCGAGAGGTCCATGTCGTCGTGGTCGTCGGCGTGGAAGCCGCGCACCTCGCGCAGCACGTCGGTGCGCGCGGACATGTTCGCGCCGATGAGGTGGCGCATCGGGGCGCGCCGGGTGGGCAGGCCGCGGTAGTGGCAGCCGAACACCCAGTGGAACTCCGGCGGGAACCAGCGCGGCAGCGCGGTCTCCAGCACCGGCAGCGGTGCGCCGCCCACGGCCCGGGCCGCGGGGTCCTCCTGGTACACCCGCAGCAGCGTCTCCAGCCAGCCGGGGTCGGCGGCGGCGTCGTCGTCGAGGAACGCCACGACGTCGGCGTCGGCGCCCACCTCCTCCACGGCGGTGTTGCGCGCCGAGCCCAGCCGCCCGGCGTAGCGGTTCTCCACGACCTCCACGCGCACCGCGCCGTGCTCGCCGCCCTCGGGCCAGCGCCGCCGGCAGCGCCGGGCCAGCTCGGGGTTGTGGTCCACGCACAGCACCAGCCGGCGCGGCGCGAGCGTCTGGTGCTGCACCGACTCCACCGCCCGGCACAGCAGGTCCCAGCGCGCGTCGGTGTAGGTGCACACGACCACGGCGACGGTGGTGACCACCTCGGCCCCCGCGGCCCCGCCCTGCGCCCGGGCCACCTGGTGGGGGACCCGCGCGGCGGTCCCCGCCGCGGTGGCCGTCCCCGCCGCGGTGGCGCTCCCCGCCGCGGTGCTCCCGGCCCCCGTCGGATCCGCTGTCACGCTGCTCATCTGCACGCTCCGGCCACGTCGCTCCAGCAGGACGGCGTCCCGCGCCCTCGGGCGGGTCCGCCGAGCTGAAGCTAACCGCGCCCCCCCACGGGGTCACGGGAGCGGCGATCACCTGTCAGGACGCTGCCCGGACGCCGCCGCGTCGCCCGCGGGGCTGGATCGCGGGACCCCGTCCGTGCGGTGCCACGGCGGCGACACGCTGCGCGACGGCGCGGGGTTCAGCCCTCGAAACCCGCACTGGTCGTCACGGTGCCCGGGGGCACCTCGGTGAACCCGCCGTCGCGCACGTCCACGCGCGAGGCGGCCGGCAGCACCGGTGCGCCGGTGAGCACCCGCACCCCGAACCCGCCCGCGCCCCACGCGGCGGTGGCCGCGGCGGGCAGCTGCTCCCACGCCAGCTGGGCGGCGTGCCCGACCTGCGCGGCGGCCTTGCCGGTGCTCATGCGCACGTCCGGGCACAGCCGCACCGTCAGCAGCCCCGGCGCCGGCGGCGCGGGCCGGAACCCCTCCGGGTCGTCCAGGTCCAGCCCGCCGACCTGCAGCGGCCGCAGCGGCTCGGGGACCTCCTCGCGCGGGTGCGGGGCGAAGGCGCGCACGAGCGCGTCGCCGCTGCGCGCCTCCACGTGCGGCAGCTGCGCGGTGCGCTCCCAGCGCACCCCGCGCGCCCGGCGGGTGATCTTGCGGATGCGCCGGCCGCGCCAGGCGGCGACGGCGTCGTGGAACTCCCCGCCGGGCGCGGTGGTGCGCGCGTCGGTCAGCAGCAGCACCACGGCGCGCGCCGCGGCGACGAGGACGTCGGTGTGCGCGGGCACCGGGTCGCGCTCGACGCGCACGACGAGGGAGAGCGACCACGGCTCGTCCTCCTCCGGCAGGACCCAGCGGTCGGTCTCGGGGGCGTCCGGCACGCCCGGCACGCTACCGCCGCCGCGCCCCGCCGCCGTGCCCGCCCTCGAGCAGCCCGAGCTCCAGGGCGCGCAGCACCGCGCGGGTGCGGTCGCGCACGCCCAGCTTGAGCAGCACCGCGGTGACGTGGTTCTTCACCGTGCCCGGCGCCAGGTGCAGGGCCGCGGCGACCTCCTTGTTGGACCAGCCGGCCGCCAGCAGGCGCAGCACCTCCAGCTCGCGGCGGGTCAGCGGCTCGGGCGCGCCCAGGTCCGCCGGTGCCGCCGGCCGCGCCGCCGCCGCGCGCAGCAGGCGCTCGGTCAGCGCCGGGAGCAGCAGCGTGCCGCCGGCGGCCAGGGCGCGCACCGCCCCCACGAGCTGCTCGAGGGTGACGTCCTTGAGCAGGTAGCCGCGCGCCCCGGCGCGCAGCGCGGCCAGCACCAGCTCGTCGTCGTCGAACGTCGTCAGCACCAGCACGGGCACCGCGTCGCCGCGCTCGCGCATCGCCTCCAGCGCCGAGATCCCGTCGCGCCGCGGCATGCGCAGGTCCAGCAGCAGCACGTCGACGTCGCCGCGGGCCACCAGCGCCAGCGCCTCGTCGCCGTCGGCGCCCTCGCCGACCACCTCGACCTCGTCGCTGAGCTCCAGCAGGCTGCGCACGCCCTGGCGCACCAGCGTCTGGTCGTCCACGAGCGCCACCCGGATCACGCCGGCACCCGCACCTCGGCGCGGAAGCCGCGGCCCGGGGCGGTGCGGAAGCGCACGCTGCCCCCGGCGTCCTCCACGCGCTCGACCACGCCGTTCAGGCCGTTGCCCAGCCGCAGCCGCCCGCTGCCGCGCCCGTCGTCCTCGGCGACCAGGTGCACGCCCGCGGCGCCGGCGACGACGTCCACGCGCAGCCGGCGCGCGCCGGCGTGGCGCAGCGCGTTGGTCACCAGCTCCTGGGTGCAGCGCACCACCACCAGCGCCCGCTCCGGGTCCAGCGGCACCTCCTCGCGCACGGCCAGGTCCACCTCCAGGCCCGGCGGGTCCCCGGCCGCCTCGCGCAGCGCCGCCTCCAGGCCGCGCACCTGCCCGCGCAGGCCGCCGACCGCGCGGCGCACGTCGGCCAGCAGGTCCTTGGCGATCGAGCGGGCGCGCTCGACGTGCTCGCCGGCGGGGCCGTCCACCCGGTGCGAGGCGACCTCCAGCTCCAGCGCCAGCGCGGTCAGCCCGTGCCCGACGACGTCGTGCAGGTCGCGCGAGATGCGCAGCCGCTCCGCGTCGCGCGCGGAGGTGGCCAGCAGCGCGGCGGCGGCGCGCAGCTCGGCGTGGGCCGCGGCCAGCGCGGCGCGCTGCTCGGCCTCGCGCCGCCCCGCCAGCACGACGAGCACGGCGAAGACCTGGAAGGCGCCGTAGACCAGCCCCACCACGGCGGCGCGCCCCGCCTCGCCGTGGGCCAGCGCCGTGCCGGCCACCACCGCCGCGCACTGCGCGGCCACGAGGACGGCGGTGCCGGTCGGCCCGAGCGCGTAGGCGGCCGAGACGGCGGTGACGACGAACAGGACCGCCGTCCAGCCGGCGGCGGGCGCCAGCGACCACGCCGCCAGGGCCGCGGCCACCTGCACCGCCAGCAGCGCCCGGGCCGACGGCCGGCGCGCCCGCGCGGGCGCGGGCAGCCGCCCGGCGGCGTCGTCGGCGACGAACGCGGCGGTGAAGAGCGCGTAGGCGGCCCACCAGGGACCCAGCGCCCACGGGGCGCCGGCCCACGGCTCCAGGGCGGTGGCGGCCCCCACCGCCGCGACGGCGGTCAGTCCGGTCGCGGCCAGGAGACGGTCCCCGGCGCGGGTGGGCACGCGTGCAGCGTAGGGGCGCCGGCGCCCGCGCGACCCGTGCCGGAGGTCACGGCCGGCGGCGGTGACCTCCGGCACTGCCGGGGCGCGCCCGGCGGCGCGCACCCTCGTGCCCGCAGGAGGGAGGTGCGCGGTGGACGTCATCGCGATGAGCGGGGTGGTGAAGTCGTACGGCGACGTGCGGGCCCTGGACGGGCTGGACCTGCGCGTCGAGCGGGGCCTGGTCGTGGCGCTGCTGGGCGCCAACGGCGCGGGCAAGACCACCACCTTCGAGCTGCTGCTGGACCTGGTGCGCCCCACGGCCGGGCGCGTGGAGGTGCTCGGCGGGCCGCCCGGGGCGGCGCGGGGACGGGTGGGGGCGATGCTGCAGTCCGCCGGCCTGCCCGAGCAGGTCACCGTGCGCGAGCTGGTGCGCCTGGTGGGCCGCGCCCACCCCCGGGCGCTGCAGGTGCACGAGGTGCTGGCCCGCACCGGGCTGGGCACCCGCGCCCGGCGCACGGTGACCGCCCTGTCGGGCGGTGAGCGCCAGCGGCTGCTGCTGGCGCTGGCGCTGGTGGGGCAGCCGGAGCTGCTGCTGCTGGACGAGCCGACCGCGGCGATGGACGTGCTCTCGCGGCGCGCGTTCTGGGAGCAGGCGCGCGCCGCGGCCGCCGGCGGGGCGACGGTGCTCTTCGCCACCCACGACCTCGCCGAGGTGGCCGCGTTCGCCGACCGGGCCGTGGTCCTGGCCGGCGGCCGGGTCGTGGCCGACGGCGCACCGGCGTCGCTGGCGCTCGGCGGCGACCTCGAGGCCGCGTTCGTGCACCTGGCGGCGCCCGCCGTCGCGGGAGGGGGGCACCGGTGAGCGCGAGCACGAGAGCGGGCGCGAGCACGGGCGCGGGGAGCACCGTGCGCCCCACCGGCTCGCGCGCGGGCCTGTACGCGCTGGCCGCCGCGACCGAGGTGCGCGCGGGGCTGCGCAGCCCGGAGCTCGCCGTCCTGGGCGTGGCGCTGCCCGCGGTGCTCTACGCCGTCTTCGGGCTGCCGAACGCCGGGCGCACGATGCCGGGGGGCACCGGCGCCGGCCTGGTCGTCCTGGCGGGCATCGGCTGCTACGGCGCCCTGACCCTGGGCGTCGCCGTCGTCGGCGAGGAGGTCGCCGAGGACCGCGGACGCGGCTGGCTGCGCACCCTGGCCGCCACCCCCGTGCCCACCAGCGCCTACCTGGTGGGCAAGCTCGGCGGCGCGCTGGTGCACGCGCTGCTCATGGTGCTCGGGCTGTGCGCGCTGGCCGCCGCCGTCGGCGGGGTGCGCCTGGAGCCGGCCCGGTGGGCGGCGCTGGGGGCGCTGCTGGTCGCCGGCGTGCTCGTGTGCAGCCCGCTGGGCGTCGCGATCGCCTTCCTGGTGCGGCCGCGGGTCGCCGTGGTCATCACCAACCTGGTGTTCCTGCCGCTGTCGTTCGCCTCGGGCTTCTTCGTGCCGCTGTCCGAGCTGCCCGCGGTGCTGCGGGACGTGGCGCCCTGGCTGCCGACGCACCACTTCGGCCAGCTGGTGCTGCTGGCCGTCGCCGACGAGCGCGACGTGGCCGCCCTCAGCGGGCTCGCGCCGCAGCACCCCGCGGTGCACGCGGCGTGGGTGCTCGGCGCAGCGGTGCTGGCGGCCGCGCTCGCGCTGGCCGGGGCCCACCGCGAGGCGGTCACCCGCCGCGGCTGAGGACGCGCCCGGCCCGTCCCCGTGCGGGGCCGGGCCGGGCGCGGTGCGCTCAGGCCCGGCGGCGCCGGCGCGCGGTGAGCAGCTGGAAGACGCCGTAGGCGGCCAGGCCCAGGGCGACGAGCACGAGCAGCACCGTGCCGAACGGCTGCGAGGCGATCTCGCGGAAGGCGGCGTCCAGGCCGCGGGACTTCGCGGTGTCGCCGCGCGAGGAGGCGACGACCAGGGCGCCCAGGACGGCGAACGCGACGCCGCGCGCGACCCACCCGGCCACGCCCAGGGCGGTCAGGGCCGGTGAGAGCGAGCCCTCGACCTTGTCCTCGAACTTCTTCTGCACCCCGCGCACCACGAGGGCCACGCCGATGCCGACGACCACGAGCCCGGCGAGCACCACGAGCACCGGGCCGCCGGGGGCCTCGAGCACCCGCTGGGTCAGGCCCTGCTGCTGCTGACCGGCGGAGGAGCCCCCGCCGAGGAGGAACCGGGCGCTGGAGACGCCCAGCGCGGCGGCCACGAGCGCCTTGGCCACGGCCTTGACGCGCTGGGAGGTCTTCTCCGCGGCGACCGCGGCGAGCACCTGCCAGGCGACCATCGCGAGGAACCCCAGCGCCAGCAGCGCCAGCAGCACCTTGCCGAAGGGCTGCGCGGCGACGCGGCCCAGGGCCCCGGAGGAGTCGGCGCTGCCGCCGGAGCCGCCGAGCGCGACCTGCAGCGCCAGCCACGCCACCAGCAGGTAGACCACGCCCTCGGCGGCCACGCCGGCCCGCCCGAGCCGCTTCACCGTCCCCTCGTGCCGCTCGGCGAAGCGCTGTCCCTGCTGGGCTGTCTCCCTGACGTCGTTGCCGGACATGCGCACATGGTCGGCCCGCCGGGGGGTGCGCGCACGCCGGGCCGCGGCGCGCCGGGCCGGTGCTCACCCGCCGCCGCCGGGCGGTGCTGGAGCGTCGCCACGGGCACCCGGACGGGTGGTGCCGCGCGCGTCCGGCGCTCGTCCGGCGCGCGTCCTGCGGGGGTCCGGCGGGGGTCCGGCGCGGGGTGACACTGGAGGGGTGCCGAGCTCCCTGCCCGACGGCGAGGCCGTCCCCACCGACGGCGCCCTGCCGCCCGCCGCCCTGGCCGGCGCCGCCGGGCGCACCTTCGGCGTCTACCTGCACGTGCCGTTCTGCGCGGTGCGCTGCGGCTACTGCGACTTCAACACCTACACCGCCACCGAGCTCGGCGGCGGCGCCTCGCAGGCCGCCTACGCCGCCACCGCCGCGGCCGAGGTGGACCTGGCCGCGCGCGTGCTCGGCGACGCCGCCCGCCCGGCCTCCACGGTCTTCTTCGGCGGCGGCACCCCCACCCTGCTGCCCGCGGACGACCTGGCCGCGATGCTCACCGCGGTGCGCGAGCGCTTCGGGCTCGAGCCCGGCGCGGAGGTCACCACCGAGGCCAACCCCGACTCGGTGACGCCCGCGGCGCTGGCGACGCTGGCGGCGGCCGGGTTCACCCGCGTCTCCTTCGGCGTGCAGTCCGCGGTGCCGCACGTGCTGGCGGTGCTGGACCGCACCCACGACCCGCGCCGGGTGCCCGAGGCGGTGCGCTGGGCCCGCGCGGCCGGCCTCGACGTCAGCCTGGACCTCATCTACGGCACGCCGGGGGAGTCCACCGGCGACCTGCGCCGCAGCCTGGACGAGGCGCTGGCGTGCGAGCCGGACCACGTCTCGGCCTACGCCCTCATCGTCGAGGAGGGCACCCGGCTGGCCGCGCGGATCCGCCGCGGGGAGGTGCCCGCCCCCGAGGACGACGACGAGGCGGAGAAGTACGAGCTCGTCGACGACGCCCTGACCGCCGCCGGGTTCTCCTGGTACGAGGTGAGCAACTGGGCCCGCAAGGCCGAGTTCGCCTGCCGGCACAACCTCGCCTACTGGCGCGGCGGCGACTGGTGGGGCGTCGGCCCCGGCGCGCACAGCCACGTCGGCGGGGTGCGCTGGTGGAACGTCAAGCACCCCGTCGCGTACGCCGGCCGCCTCGAGCGCGGGCACAGCCCCGCGCACGCCCGCGAGGTCCTCTCCGAGCAGGACCGCCGCGTCGAGGACGTGCTGCTGCGCTCGCGGCTGGCGGAGGGTTTCGACCCGGCGTGGTGGGGCGGCACCGCCGTGGCCGCCACACCCGCGCTAGTGGCCGACGGGCTGCTGGAGGGGCTCGGCGGCGGGCGCTGGGCGCTGACCCGCCGCGGCCGGCTGCTGGCCGACGCGGTGGTGCGCGCGCTGCTGGGCTGAGCCCCCGCACCCCGTGCCCGGCGGGCGGCCCCGGCGCGCGGCGGCCCCGGCGCGCGGCGGGCCTCACGGGCGGTCGGGCCTCACAGGCGGTCGGGCCTCACAGGCGGTCGGGCCTCACAGGCGGTCGGGCCTCACAGGCGGTCGGGCCTCGCGGGCGGTCGGGCCTCACAGGCAGTTGGGCACGGTCAGGATCTGCACCTCGCCGGACGTGGTGCCCGACCACGGCCCGGCGGTGTGGGTCAGGCGGTACCCGTAGCGGGTGAGGAAGGCGACGGTCGGGTCGGCGAAGGTGGTCGCGCCCGGTGCGAGGGTGCCCACGACCGCCCACGACCCTCCGCCGCTGCCGTTGACGGTGCGCCGCTCGACGCGCACGGCGCGGCGGTCGTCGGCCGCCGCGGTGAACGTGACGACCACCTGGTCGCGGTTGGTCCCGCCCGCGAACAGGCAGCCGTCGCGCACGCTGACGATGGACGGCGTGACGAGGCGCGCGCTGCGCACGGCGTGCCCGCGCGCGACGGAGGTGTCCCAGGCCGCCTCGGCGGCGGTGGCCGAGGCGGTCACGGCCAGCGCCGCGACGGCGGAGGCGGCCGTGGCGCGGCGCGCCAGCGGGCGCACCCGCCCGGCGCTGCGGCGACGGCGCCCGCTCCAGCACGGGCCCGGACCCGGGCGCTCACCCCGGCGGTCGGTGCGGCGCCCGGCGGGCAGCCAGACCACGGCCAGCGCCACCAGTGCACCCAGCACCAGCGCGGTGGGGGTGCCGGCGACACCTCGTGCGGCCGAGAGCACCGCGCCGGCGTGCGGCACGCCGCCGACCACGCGCCAGACGCGGTCGTCGCCGACGACGGCGTCCCAGGGGTCCTCGCCCGCGTTGGCGTCGCCGCGGGTGCGCACGACGACGGAGCCGTCCGCGGTGCGCTGCACGTCGGTGACGCGGTGCGTCAGGGTCTGCCCGCGCGGCGTGGGGGCGCGGAAGGTGATGACCTGCCCGGCCCGCAGGTCCTCCAGCGGCTGCTCGCGCTCCAGGAGCAGGCTGCCGGCCGGGTGCGCCGGCGCCATCGAGCCGGTCTCCAGCGTCACGAGCTGGTAGCCGGCGCGGCCGGCGAGCAGGCAGGCGGCCAGGACGAGCAGCGCCACCGCCAGCAGCAGGGTGGACCCGCTGCGGCGCGGCCCCGGGAGCACGTGGGCCACGGGGACCCCCTCAGGAGGCGTTGAAGGTGAAGGTGACCGCGCTGGTGAGGTTCTGGAAGCTGTTGCCCGCGGTGGCGGGCAGCTGCTCGGTCAGCAGCAGGTGGTCGGTGCCGGTGGGGGCGGCGGAGACCATGCCGGTGACGGGCACGTTGGTGAAGGAGATGGGCCTCAGGGGCACGACCGTGGTCGTGGTGCCGGGGCTGGAGGCGGGGCCGCACGTGTAGCTGAAGTTCGGCAGGGTGCCGGACTCCACCCACGGCACGCTGCAGCGCTCCAGCTTCACCTGCAGGCCGTTGGTGGTGTCGGTGTCCAGCAGGGAGGACGTCGTGACCGTGGTGCTCAGGGTGTAGCTGGTCAGGGTGTAGCTGCCGGTGTTCTGCAGGTCGAAGGAGCGCTGGGCGGTGCCGCCGGGGATCAGGCCGGTGACGTCGACGCCGAGGCGGTTGGCGGGCGTGCCGGTGAGGCCGAGGACGAGCATCGGGTTCCCGGTGGTGATCGAGTGCCCGCGCGAGGCCGTCGCCGTGAACGTCGCCTCGCTGCCCTGGGTGGCCACCGCCGTGACGGCCGCGGCCACCAGGGCCGTCAGGACCACCTTGCGGCGCCGCTCGTCGCGGTCACGGCCGCTCGTCCCCACCGTCGTCGTCCCCGCCGTCGTCGTCCGCGCCATCGTGGCCTCCGCACCCGCACTCCCGCGGCCCACCTCGTGCGGGCGCTCCACCAGGGGCATCGGCCCGCCGGGTGCGGAGCTGGAGCCCCGGGCGCGTCCCCACTGCGGGGGGCACGGCGCGCTCAGCGCGCGGCGTCGAGGGCGCGCAGGAACTCCTCGGCGGCCGCGCGCCCGGCCCGGGTGGTGAACCGCAGCGCGCGCCCGTCGACGACAAGCTCGACGCGCACGGCGCCGGGCCCGCCCAGCAGGGGCCGCTTCGCGCTCACGCCCGCCGCGCCCACGGACGCCAGCGGCACCGAGGCGGTGGAGGGCCCGCCGAGCAGCTGCGGCTGGGTCAGCCACAGCCGCCGGGCGCTGAGGGCCAGCGCACCGGCGCTCGAGGCGCCAAACGCCCCGCCCGCCAGGGGCAGCACGGCCAGCGGCGACTCCCCCTCCTGGGCCATCCGGCCGAGCAGGGTGGCGTGGGCGGGGTCGGCGCTGAACACGCCCCCGTCCTACCCCGGCGCCGCGCGCAGCTCCAACCGCGCGCTGCTGCGCGGCTCCAAGTGCGCGCGGCGCCGGGTGCGCCGGACGGTGCTCAGGCGCCGTCCCCGAACCGGCCGACGTCGCGCACGGCGCCCTTGTCCGCCGACAGCGCCAGCGCTGCGTACGCCTTCAGCGCCGTGGAGACCTTGCGCGGGCGCGGCGCGGCGGGGCGGTAGCCGCGCCCGGCCTCCAGCGCGGCGCGGCGCCGCCGCAGCACCTCGTCGGGCACGTCCAGGTGCAGCACGCGGTGGGGGATGTCGACGACGACGGTGTCGCCGTCCTCGACGAGGGCGATGGTGCCGCCGGCGGCCGCCTCGGGGGAGACGTGCCCGATGGACAGCCCCGAGGTGCCCCCGGAGAAGCGCCCGTCGGTGACCAGCGCGCACACCTTCCCCAGCCCGCGGCCCTTCAGGTACGAGGTGGGGTAGAGCATCTCCTGCATGCCCGGGCCGCCGCGCGGGCCCTCGTAGCGGATGACGACCACGTCGCCGGCGCCGATGCGCCCGGACAGGATCGCCTCGACGGCGTCCTCCTGGGACTCCACCACCACGGCCGGACCGGAGAACGTCCAGATGGACTCGTCCACGCCGGCGGTCTTGACCACCGCGCCGTCGGGGGAGAGGTTGCCGCGCAGCACCGCCAGGCCGCCGTCGGCGGAGTGGGCGTGCGCGACGTCGCGGATGCAGCCGCCCGCGGCGTCGGTGTCCAGCGACTTCCACCGCTCCGACTGCGAGAACGCCTGCGCCGAGCGCACGCAGCCGGGCGCGGCGTGGAAGAGCTCCACGGCCTCCGGCGAGGGGGAGCCGCCGCGCACGTCCCAGGTCTTCAGCCACTCGGCCATCGAGGCGGAGTGCACCGTGGTGACGTCGTGGTCGAGCAGCCCGGCGCGGTCCAGCTCGCCGAGGATGGCGGGGATGCCGCCGGCGCGGTGCACGTCCTCCATGAGGTACGTGCCGTTGGGGGCGACCTTCGTCAGGCACGGCACCTGCCGCGAGCGCTGCTCGACGTCGTGCAGCGTGTAGTCCAGCCCCGCCTCCTGCGCGGCGGCCAGCAGGTGCAGGATCGTGTTGGTCGAGCCGCCCATGGCGATGTCCAGCGACATGGCGTTGTCGAAGGCGGCGCGCGAGGCGACGTTGCGCGGGAGCACGCTCGCGTCGTCCTGCTCGTACCAGCGCTTCGCGATCTCCACGACGGTGCGCCCGGCGTCCTCGTAGAGGCGGCGGCGCGCGGTGTGGGTGGCCAGCACCGAGCCGTTGCCGGGCAGGGCCAGGCCGAGGGCCTCGGTCAGGCAGTTCATGGAGTTCGCGGTGAACATGCCCGAGCAGGAGCCGCACGTGGGGCAGGCCGCCTCCTCGATGCGGGCGATGTCCTCGTCGGAGACGTCGTCGGCGACGGCGTCGGCGATGGCGGAGACGAGGTTCAGCCGGCTGCGCACGGTGCCGTCGACGAGGACGGCGGTGCCGCCCTCCATGGGCCCGCCGGAGACGAAGACCGTGGGGATGTCCAGGCGCAGCGCGGCCATGAGCATGCCCGGGGTGATCTTGTCGCAGTTGCTGATGCACACCAGGGCGTCGGCGCGGTGCGCCTCGACCATGTACTCCACCGAGTCGGCGATGAGGTCGCGGCTGGGCAGGGAGTAGAGCATCCCGTCGTGGCCCATGGCGATGCCGTCGTCCACGGCGATGGTGTTGAACTCGCGCGCCACGCCGCCGGCGGCGTGGATCGCCTCGGAGACGATGCGCCCCACCGGCTGCAGGTGGGTGTGGCCGGGCACGAACTCGGTGAAGCTGTTGGCGACGGCGACGATCGGCTTGCCGAAGTCCTCGCGCGCCACGCCGGCGGCGCGCAGCAGCGCGCGGGCACCGGCCATGTTCCGGCCGTGCGTGACGGTCCGGGATCTCAGGGTGGGCATGGCGCCACTGTGCCCGGTGCCCCCGACACGAGGAAGACGGCGCTGGTGCTGGTACCGGCACCACTACGATGCGGCGGTGGCCAGCGAGACGCAGCGCCGGGAGGCGGGCGCGCTGCTGCGCAGCCGCCGCGCCCAGCTGGCCCCGGCCGACCTGGGCCTGCCCGAGGGCGCGCGCCGGCGCAGCCCGGGCCTGCGCCGCGAGGAGGTCGCGACCCTCGCGGGCATCTCGGTGACCTGGTACACGTGGCTGGAGCAGGGCCGCGACGTGCACCCCTCCCGCCAGGTGCTCGACGCGCTGGCCCGCACCCTGCGCCTGTCGGGCACCGAGCACGCCTACCTGCTCTCGCTGGCCGGCTTCTCCGCACCCCCGCCGACCGGCGCCGCGGCGCGCACGGCCCCGGCCCACGTGCAGCGGCTGCTGGACGCGCAGGCGGGCCTGCCCGGCTTCGCGATCGCCGCCGACTGGCACATCGTGGGCTGGAACGACGCCTACGCCGCGCTCTACCCCGGCATCGCCGCGGTGCCCGAGCCGCAGCGCAACCTGCTGCGGCTGGTCTTCACCGACCCGTACGTGCGCCGGCTGCTGCCGCGCTGGGAGGAGGACAGCCGCCGCTTCCTGGCCGAGTTCCGCGCCGAGGCCGGCCCGCGGCTGGGCGACCCGGCGGTGGCCGCGCTGGTGCGGCGCCTGCGCACCGAGAGCGCGGAGTTCCGCGCCGGCTGGAGCGACCACGACGTGCGCGGCTTCACCTCCCGCGAGCGCCTCTTCAGCCACCCGGACACCGGGGAGCTGCTGCTCGAGCAGCACCAGCTCGCGCCCGCGGACCAGCCCGGGCTGCAGGTGGTGCTCTACACGCCCGTGGACGACGGGCGCACCCCCGCCGCGTGGGCGCGGTTGCTGGCGGCGCGCGGCGACCGGGCTACCGTCGTGCCGTGCGCCTCGGGGTGAACCTCGGCTACCTCACCGGCCCCGACGCGGCCGCCGCGGCCGGCGACGCCCTGGCCCTGGCGCGCGCCGCCGAGGACGCCGGCTGCGACAGCGCGTGGGTGGCCGAGGCGTACGGCTCCGACGCCGTCAGCGTGCTGGGCTGGCTGGCCGCGCAGACCTCGCGCATCGCGCTGGGCTCGGCGGTGCTGCAGGTGCCCGCCCGCGCGCCGGCGGCCACGGCGATGGCCGCGGCCACCCTGGACGCCCTGTCCGGCGGGCGCTTCCGCCTCGGGCTGGGCGTCTCCGGCCCGCAGGTGTCCGAGGGCTGGTACGGCCAGCGCTTCGCCGCGCCGCTGGCGCGCACGCGCGAGCACGTGGCCGTGGTGCGCGAGGTGCTCGCCCGGCGCCCGCTGCGCTTCGAGGGCGAGCACGTGCGCCTGCCGCTGCCGGACGGCCCCGGGGTGCCGCTGCGCCTGGCCCTGCCCGCCCGGGCGGACCTGCCCGTCTACCTCGCGGCCGTCGGCCCGCGCAACGTCGCGCTGGCCGGGGAGGTCGCCGACGGCTGGCTGCCGGTGTTCCTGGCGCCGGAGGCGTGCGGGGAGCAGTTCGCCGCCCTGGCCGCCGGCCGGGCGAGGCGCACGGCCCCGCAGCCCGCGCGGGGGTTCGACGTGTGCGCCTCGGTGCCGGTGCTGCTCACCGGCGCCACCGGCGCGGCGCGCCGCGAGGCCGAGGCACCGGTGCGCCGGCACGTGGCCCTGTACCTGGGCGGCATGGGCTCGCGCTCGCAGAACTTCTACGCCGACCTGGCCCGGCGCCTGGGCTTCTCCGACGCCGTGGACGAGGTGCAGGAGACGTTCCTCGCCGGGGACCACCGCGCCGCGGCCGCCGCGGTGCCCGACGGGTTCCTCGAGGCCACCTGCCTCGTGGGCCCCGCCGGGACGCTGCGCGCGCGCCTGGACGACTACGCCCGCGCGGGCGTGAGCACGCTGGCGCTCGCCCCGCTGGCGCCCGCGCTGCCCGAGCGCGTCGCGACCGTGCGGGCGCTGGCCGGCTGAGCGGCCCCTCAGCGCACCAGGTGCAGCACCGCCGGGTAGCGGTACGCCCGGCCGGAGTTCGCCGCGACGGCGGCGAGCACCGTCAGGACGGTCGTCGCCACGGGCAGCAGGCCCAGCAGCGCGAACGAGAGCCCGAAGGTGAACAGGGCCAGCAGCGCTGCCACGACGGTCAGGCCCAGGCCGTACAGCAGCATCGAGATGTTCAGGTTCAGCGCCTCGGCGGAGTGCTCGCGCACGAACCGGCTGCGGTCCTTGAAGACGAGGAAGAGCACCAGGGGGCCGACCACCGGCAGGCCCACCCACACCAGCAGGGAGCTGACGTGGGACAGCACCGCCCAGGTGCGCTCGTCCTGCACGGACATCGCCGAGGGCTGCTGGTGCTGCGGGTACGGCGCGTACTGCTGCTGGTGCTGCTCCTGCGGGTACGGCTGCTCCTGGTACGGCTGGTACGGGTACGGCTGCTGCTCCGGGTGGGGCTGCTGCCCCCAGCCGTCCTGCCCGCCGTGGGCGTACGGGTCCCCGGGCTGCTCGTGCGGGGCCTTCGTGAAGTCCGGCCTGGGCTGCTGGTGCGGGTCGCTCACGGTGTCCTCCGGGCGTCGGTGCGGCTGCTGGGCACGATCCTGCCGCGCGCGCGGGCGGGTGTCGTCCTCCCGCGGGAGGGTCCCGGGTGCGACCGGCGGGGGAGGCGGGCGCCTCAGCGGTCGGCCGCGTCGGCGGTGACGAAGTCCACCAGCTCCTCCACGCGGGCCAGCAGCGCCGGCTCGAGGTCGGCGTAGCTGCGCACGGTGCCCAGGATCCGCTTCCAGCCGTACGCGACGTCGGCCTGCGTGGCGTGCGCCCAGCCCAGCTCGGCGAGCACCCCGTGCTTCCACGACGTGCCGCGCGGGATCACCGGCCAGCGCTCCCAGCCCAGGCGCTGCGGGCGCACCGACTGCCACACGTCGACGAAGGGGTGGCCCACGACGAGCACGTGCGGGCTCGCGCCGACGGAGGCGACGGTGCGCGACTCCTTCGAGCCGGGCACCAGGTGGTCCACCAGCACCCCGATGCGCCGCCCCGGGCGCGGGCCGAAGGAGCGCACCGCGGCGTCGAGGTCGTCCACGCCGTCGAGCACCTCCACCACCACGCCCTCCACGCGCAGGTCGTCGCCCCAGACCCGCTCCACCAGCTCCGCGTCGTGGCGGCCCTCGACGAGGATGCGCGAGGCGCGCGCGGTGCGGGCGGCGGCGCCGGCCACCGCGAGCGAGCCGCTGGCGGTGCGGGTGGGCGCGGCGGGCGCCGCGGGGCCCCTCGGCGCCACCAGCCGCACCGGCTGCCCGTCCACCCAGAAGCCCGGCCCCAGCGGGAAGGTGCGGGTGCGCCCGCGCGCGTCCTCCAGCACGACGACGTGCACGCCGCCGCTCTTCTCCACGCGCACCACCGCGCCGACCCAGCCGGTCTCGACGTCCTCCACGACCAGGCCGCGCTCGGCGCGCTCCTCGCGGTGCGCCGGCCGGCGCGGGTGCGGGTCGGAGGACAGCACGTCGCTGCCGTAGCGGTCGGCGCGGCGCTCGTCCCTGCTCACCCGCCGCACGCTAACCAGCGCCGGGGGCGGCGCGGCGGAGGCGCGCTGGCCTAGACTTGGCACTCGGTCGTCCGGAGTGCCAGCGGGCGGCCGCCGGCCGTGCACCGAGTGGAGGTGGGGTGTGAGCGACGACCGCAGGCTCGCCGTGCTGCGCGCCATCGTCGAGGACTACGTGGCCACCCACGAGCCGGTGGGGTCCAAGGCCCTCGTCGAGCGCCACCGGCTGGGCGTCTCGCCCGCGACGATCCGCAACGACATGGCGGTGCTGGAGGAGGAGGGCTACATCGCCCAGCCCCACACCAGCGCCGGGCGCATCCCCACCGACAAGGGCTACCGCCTCTTCGTCGACCGCCTCGCCAGCCTCAAGCCCATGTCCCCGGCCGAGCGCCGCGCCATCCAGGCCTTCCTCGACGGCGCCGTCGACATCGACGACGTGGTCGACCGCACGGTGCGGCTGCTGGCGCAGATCACCCGCCAGGCCGCCGTCGTGCAGTACCCCTCGCTCTCGCGGGCGGCGGTGCGGCACGTGGAGCTGGTGCCGGTGGGCGGGCGCAGCGCCCTGCTGGTGCTCATCACCGACACCGGCCGCGTCGAGCAGCGCGTGGTGGACGTGCGCTCGGCCACCGACGCGCAGGCCCTGCCCGGCACGCTGGCCGCGCTGCGCGACCGCGTCAACGCCGCCGTGGCCGGCAAGCGCCTGAAGCAGGCGCGCGAGGAGCTCACCGCCGTGGTGCAGTCCAGCACCCCCGGGGAGATGGCCGTCACCGCCGAGGTGGTCGCCGCGCTGGGCGACTGCCTGAGCGCCGGGCTGGAGGAGCGCGTGGTCATCGCCGGCACGGCGAACCTCGTGCGCTCCGGCGCCGACCTGTCCGCCAGCCTGGGCAGCGTGCTGGAGGCGCTGGAGGAGCACGTGGTGCTGCTGCGGCTGGTGCAGGAGATGACCGAGGAGGGCACCGGCGACCGCGGCGCGCTGACCGTGCGCATCGGCGCGGAGAACCTCCACCTCGGCCTGCCCGAGACGTCCGTGGTGACCAGCGGCTACGGCGAGGGGGAGGTGCTGGCGCGCCTGGGCGTGCTGGGCCCGACCCGCATGGACTACCCCACGACGATGGCGGCGGTGCGGGCGGTCTCCCGCTACGTCTCGCGCATCCTGTCCCAGTGACCGACCCGGTCGCCGCGACCCACCCACGACCCGACCGACGGGAGACCTGAGCACCTCGTGAGCGACTACTACGACGTCCTCGGCGTCAGCAGGGACGCCTCCGCGGAGGACATCAAGCGCGCCTACCGCAAGCTGGCGCGCAAGCTCCACCCGGACGTCACCTCCGACCCCGACGCCGGCGACCGCTTCAAGGAGGTCTCGCAGGCGTACGAGACGCTCTCCAACCCCGACAAGCGCGCGCAGTACGACCGCGGCGGCGCCCAGGGCGGGGCCGCCGGCTTCGGCCAGGGCTTCGGCTTCTCCGACATCATGGACGCCTTCTTCGGCCAGGGCGGCGCCGGCGGCGGGCGCGGGCCGGTCAGCCGCACCCAGCGCGGCCAGGACGCCCTGATCCGCGTCGACGTCGACCTCGCCGAGGCCGCCTTCGGCGGCGAGCGGCAGATCCAGGTGGACACCGCCGTGCTGTGCCCGACCTGCAAGGGCACCTGCTGCCAGCCGGGCACCGAGCCGGCCACCTGCGACATCTGCCACGGCCAGGGCTCGGTCCAGCGCGTGGTGCGCTCGCTGCTCGGGCAGGTCATGACGACCTCCCCGTGCCCGACGTGCCACGGCTTCGGCACCGTGCTGCCCTCGCCGTGCCAGGAGTGCTCCGGCGAGGGGCGCGTGCGCGCGCGCCGCCCGCTGACCATCCGCGTGCCCGCGGGCGTGGAGACCGGCACCCGCATCCAGCTCGCCTCGCAGGGCGAGGTGGGCCCGGCCGGCGGCCCGCCCGGCGACCTCTACGTCGAGGTGCACGAGCGCCCGCACCCGGTCTTCACCCGCCGCGGGGACGACCTGCTGTGCACCCTGGAGGTGCCCATGACGGCCGCCGCGCTGGGCGCCTCGATCCCGCTGGAGACCCTCGACGGCACCGAGGAGGTCGAGGTGCGCCCCGGCGCGCAGGCCGGCGAGGTCGTCACCCTCAAGCAGAAGGGCGTGGAGCACCTGCGCTCGGCCGGCCGCGGGGACCTGCAGGTCACCCTGGAGGTGAGCACCCCGCGCGACCTCGACGACGAGCAGGAGGAGCTGCTGCGCCGCCTGGCCGAGCTGCGCGGGGAGGTGCGCCCGGCCGGCCGGCTCGCACCGGCCCACCAGGGCGTCTTCTCCAAGCTGCGCGGGCGCTTCGGCGGCCGCTGAGCCCACCGCCGCCCACCGCCGCCCACCGCCGCCCGACGGCGCCCGCCGCCCGAGCGCGGTGGTGCGGTGAGGACCCCCCGAGGGTCCTCACCGCACCGCTCCGGTCGGCCCCGCGGGGCCTCAGCGCACGGTGACGGCCTTGGTGTCGCCCGGGGGCGTGGTGCCGGCCTCGCCGCCGGACTCGTCCGGGCGCAGGACCTCCACGACGTGCTCGCCCGCGGGCAGCGGGATCGTCACGGAGAACTCCGCGAACGCCCCGTTGGCGCCGGCCTGCACCGGCCCGCGCGCCACCTCCGCGCCGGTGGCGTCGGTGACGACGTAGAGCAGGGTGCCCTCGAAGCCGGAGCCGACGCCCTCGACGACGACCTGCCCGGGCGTGGAGGTGTCCGTCGAGGTGATCCACGCCGGCGCCTGGACCTCCGCCTGCGGGGCGCGCGAGACCGTCTCGGGCACCGCGTGCCCGAACAGCACCGGCTCGGCGCGGCCGTCGACGCGGATCTCCACGGGCAGGTCCTCCGAGGCCGCGGCGGTGACGGTGTGGACGAGCTGCTGCACGGCGGCGGCCGCCTGCGGGGCCTCCAGGGAGCCCGGCGCGGCGCCGGCGGGCAGGTCCACGACGAGGCGGTCGCCGGCGCGGCTGACGCCGGAGGGCCCGGCCGCCGCCCACGCGGTGGCGTAGTCGGGGTCGGCCGGGTCCCCGCCGAGCACCGCGGCCAGGGCGCGGTCGGCGTCGTCGCCCTCGCCGGCGGCCTCGACGTACTCGCGGAAGAGCCACGTGCTGCCGCTCGCGCCGTCCAGCCAGTACACCGGCACGCTGCGCGCCCCGGAGGGCAGGGCGGGGCCGGTGGCGGGGGCCGGGGCGGTGGTCGACGGGGCCGGGGCGCCGGTGCCCGGCGCCGCCGGGGTCGACGTGGCGGCGGGCTCCTGCGGCGGCTCCGCGGGCACGGGCGCCTCGGTGGCCGGCTCCGGCGGCGGCGTGGTGGCCGGGTCCTCGGCGGTGGGCGCGGAGGTGCGCGAGGCGACGGTGCGCACCGAGGCGTCCTCGCCGCGGGTCAGGGCGAGGGCGGTGCCCCCGCCCACGACGACGACGGCGGCGGCCGCGGTCGCCGCGGCCCAGGCGCGGCTCGAGCGGCGGCGGGCGGTGGTGCTCATGCGGATCTCCTGGAGGCGGTCGGCGGGCTGGACGGCGTCGGCGCGCGCGGCGAGGGCGTCGCGCAGCGCGCGCGCCACGGGGTCGGTGCCCGGGTCGGGCAGGGGCCCGGCGTGCACCGGGTCGGCGTGCACCGGGTCGGCGTGCACCGGGTCGGCGTGCACCGGGTCGGCGTCCACCGGGTCGGCGTCCGCCGGGTCGTCGGGATCGTGGCTCACGGGGTCTCCTCCTGGCGGCCCAGGCCGGCGCGCAGCGCCGCCAGCCCGCGGTGGGCGTGCGTCTTGACGGCCCCGCGGCTGATGCCCAGGGCCTCGGCGATGTCCTGCTCGGACAGGTCGGCGGAGTAGCGCAGGACGAGGACCTCGCGCTGGCGCGCCGGCAGGGCGTCCAGCGCGGCCAGCACCGAGCGGTGCTCGGCCGAGCGCACCGCGCGCTCCTCGGGCCCCTCGGGGGCCGGGTCGGGCAGCGGGCGCCTGCGGTCGGCCACCGCGCGGTGCCGCAGCACGTCGCGCGCGCCGTTGACCACCGCCTGGCGTAGGTACGCCACGGCGGCGGCCCGGTCGTCCAGCCGCCGCCAGCGCCGGTGCAGGGCCACGAACGCCTCCTGCACCACCTCCTCGGCGGTGGACGTCTCGCCGGTGAACTCGGCGGCCAGCGCCACCAGGCGCCGCCAGTGCGCGGCGTACAGGACCGTCACCGCCGTGTCGGCGTCCCACGTGCGCGGGTCGTCGGGGTCGGTGCCGTCGGTGCCGTCGCGCCCGTGGCGCACGACGCGCAGCCGCGGGCCGACCTGGCGGTCAACCACGGCGCGCCGTGCCCTGAGCATCTCCACACCGGTACGACGAGCGACGAGCGGTCACGGTTGACATACAACCGGAGGGGATCGCCCGGACGGGGGAGGCGGGCGCCCGGGCGGGGGACCGGTCGCGCGGGTACCCTCCCGCGCATGAGCGCGCCCACCAGCGGCAGGCGCAACGGCAGCGCCCCGGCCGACCTGTTCCTGCGGATCGTCTCCGGCGAGCTGCCGGCGACGGTCGTGCACTCCGACGAGCTCGTCGTCGCCTTCGAGGACGCCGACCCGCAGGCCCCCGTGCACGTGCTCGTGGTGCCGCGCGAGCGGCACGAGACCGTCGCCGACCTCGCCGCCGCGGCGCCGGCGACGCTGGCCCGCCTGGTCGAGGTCGCCCAGCGCGTGGCCGACGAGCGCTGCGGCGGGCACTTCCGGCTCGTCTTCAACACCGGCGAGGACGTGGGGCAGTCGGTGCCCCACGTGCACGGGCACGTCCTCGGCGGCCGGGGCTTCGCCTGGCCGCCCGGCTGATCGACGGGTTGGATGGTGCGGCATGTGCGGCTTGTGCGGTGAGATCACCTTCGACGGACGTCCCGCCGACATCGGCGCGGTGCAGCGGATGTCGCAGCCGCTGGCGCCCCGGGGCCCGGACGGGGAGGGCTACTGGGCGCAGGGCCGGGTCGCCTTCGGGCACCGGCGGCTGTCCATCATCGACCTGTCGGTGTGCGGCTCGCAGCCCGTGGTGGACCCCGAGCTGGGTCTGCACGCGGTCTTCAACGGCTGCATCTACAACTACCGGGAGCTGCGCGAGGAGCTCATCGGGCACGGCTACCGCTTCACCTCCACCTCCGACACGGAGGTGATCGTCAAGGGGTACCACCGCTGGGGCACCGACGTGGTGGACCACCTCAAGGGCATGTTCGCCGTCGTGCTGCACGAGCGGGACTCCGGGCGCGTGGTGCTCATGCGCGACCGGCTGGGCGTCAAGCCCCTGTACCTGGCCGAGGCGCCCGGCCGGCTGCGCTTCGCCTCCTCGCTGCCGGCGCTGCTGGCCGCCGGCGACGTCGACACCACCATCGACCCCGTCGCGCTGCACCACTACCTCACCTGGCACGCCGTGGTCCCCGCCCCGCTGACGATCCTCAAGGGCGTGCGCAAGCTCCCGCCGGCCACCGTGCGCGTGGTCGAGGCCGACGGCCGCAGCCGCGAGCACCGCTACTGGGCCCCCCAGCACGTGCGCCGCGAGGAGTTCGCCGGGTTCTCCGAGCGCGACTGGGAGGACGCGGTCCTGGAGTCGCTGCGCGCCGCCGTGCGCCGGCGCACCGTCGCCGACGTGCCGGTGGGGGTGCTGCTCTCCGGCGGGCTGGACTCCAGCCTCATCACCGGCCTGCTCGCCGAGGAGGGGCAGAGCGACCTGGCCACCTACTCCATCGGCTTCGAGTCCGTCGGCGGGCGCGAGGGCGACGAGTTCGCCTACTCCGACGTCATCGCCGAGCGCTACGCCACGAACCACCACCGCATCCGCGTCACCGGCGACGAGCTCGTCGGCGCCCTCGGCCACGCCATCGGCGCCATGCACGAGCCGATGGTCAGCCACGACGTCGTCGCCTTCGACCTGCTCAGCCGGCAGGTCTCGCAGAGCATCAAGGTGGTGCAGTCCGGGCAGGGCGCCGACGAGGTCTTCGGCGGCTACCACTGGTACCCGCCGCTGGCCGGGCTGAGCCCGCAGCAGGGCGTCGCCGCGTACGCGCGGGCGTTCTTCGACCGCGACCACGCCGGCGTCGCGCAGGTGCTGCAGCCGCGGTGGACGCTCGAGCACGACCCGTCGCTGGAGTTCGTGCGCGAGCACTTCACCCGCCCCGGCGCCGAGACCGCCGTGGACGCCGCGCTGCGCCTGGACACCGAGGTCATGCTCGTCGACGACCCCGTCAAGCGCGTGGACAACACCACGATGGCCTGGGGCCTGGAGGCGCGCGTGCCGTTCCTCGACCACGAGCTGGTCGAGCTGGCCGCCGCGGTGCCGCCGGAGCTGCACCTGGCCGAGGGCGGCAAGGGCGTGCTCAAGCGCGTCGGCTACCGCGTCATCCCGCGCGAGGTGATCGACCGGCCCAAGGGGTACTTCCCCGTGCCGGCCATCACCCACCTGCAGGGCAAGGTCCTCGGCCTGGTCAAGGACGCCCTGACCAGCGAGGCCGCGCGCCGGCGCGGGCTCTTCCGCCCCGAGCAGGTCTCCGAGCTCGTGCGCGACCCCAACGCCGAGCTCACCCCGCTGCGGGGCAACAAGCTGTGGCAGCTGGGCCTGCTGGAGCTGTGGCTGCAGCAGCACGGGATCGACTGAGCGGGCGGGGGGAGCATGGGGTCCACGGGGTTCCGGCGCCGCGGGAGGGTGGCCGGGCTGCGCAACCGCAGCAGCGAGGTGCCGACCATCTCCAGCCGCACCTGGCAGCGCCCGCCCAGCCACTTCACGCGCGGCATGGCCAGCGACGTCGCGCTCGACATGGGCTGGGGCCGGCTGGTGTTCGGGCAGACGTTCGCCGACCAGCGCGACGTCGTCGACGCCCTGCGCGCGGAGGAGACCGGCGAGCGCGACATCGCCATGTACGTGCGCGAGCCGCAGGTGCTCGTCGGGCTGGCGCCCCACGAGCTGTTCCTGGACCCCTCCATCACGTTCCGGCTGGACCTGTCCGGCTACCGCCCGCCGCGCGACCGCAACCACGACGTCTTCGTGCGCATGGTGCGCGAGCGCTCCGAGCTGGAGGAGGTCAACCGCCTGTACGCCTCCAACGGCATGGTCACCTCCGACCCGGACGTCATGTGGGCCAACCACCGCACCCGCACGTTCACGTACCTGGTCGCCGAGGACACCCGCACCCGCCGCGTCGTGGGCACCGTCACCGGCGTCGACCACGTCCTGGCCTTCGGCGACCCCGACGAGGGCGCCAGCCTGTGGTGCCTGGCCGCCGACCCGCAGGAGGCGCCGCGCGGGACGGGCGAGGCGCTGCTGCGGGTGCTGGCCGAGCGCTACATCGCCCGCGGGCGCGCCATCCTGGACCTGTCGGTGCTGCACGACAACGACGGCGCCATCGGGCTGTACCGGCGGCTGGGGTTCCGCCCGGCCGCGCCCGTGGTGGTCAAGCGCAAGAACCCCATCAACCGGCGGCTGTTCTCCCCGGAGCCGGAGCACCTCGGCGAGCTGAACCCCTACGCGCGCATCGTCGCCGACGAGGCGCTGCGCCGCGGGGTGCGCGTGGAGGTCACCGACGCCCCCAGCGGGGAGATGCGCCTGACGTTCGGCGGGCGCTCGCTGCTCACGCGCGAGTCGCTCTCGGAGCTGACGAGCGCGGTGGCGATGAGCCGCTGCGACGACAAGCGCGTCACCCGCCGGCTGCTGGCCGCCACCGGCGTGCGCGTGCCGCGCGCGGTGGAGCTGGGCCCGGACCCCCTGGCCGACGAGCGCGGCCTCGCCGCCGCGGAGCGCCTCATCGCCGAGACCGGCCCGGTCGTGGTCAAGCCCGCCCGCGGCGAGCAGGGCAAGGGCATCACCGTGGGCGCCGCGGACGGCGGGGCGCTGCGGCGCGCGGTGGCCGAGGCCGCCGCGCACTGCCCCGACGTGCTGGTGGAGGAGCTCGTGGCCGGCGAGGACCTGCGCGTCCTCGTCATCGACCACGAGGTCGTCGCGGCCGCGGTGCGCCGCCCGGCCGCCGTCATCGGCACCGGCAGCGACGACGTGCGCACCCTCGTCGTGCGCCAGAGCCGGCGCCGCCAGGCCGCCACCGGCGGGGAGTCCAGCATCCCGCTGGACGCCACCACCGAGGCCGTCGTGCGCGAGGCCGGGTTCTCGATGGACGACGTGCTGCCGCGCGGGCGGCGGCTGGAGGTGCGCCGCACCGCGAACCTGCACACCGGCGGCACCATCGACGACGTCACCGACGACCTGCACCCCGACCTCGTCGACGCCGCGGTGGCCGCCAGCCGCGCCATCGGCATCCCGGTGACCGGCCTGGACCTGCTCGTGCCGGACGTCTCCGGGCCCGAGCACGTCGTCATCGAGGCCAACGAGCGCCCCGGCCTGGCCAACCACGAGCCGCGCCCCACCGCGCAGCGCTTCCTGGACCTGCTCTTCCCCGAGACCCGGCGCGCGGCCCGCTGAGCCGGGCGGGCGCCCGCCTCAGCGCCCGTGCCGCCGCAGGTGCTCCAGCACCAGCCGGGCCACGTCGCCGGGCGCCTCGCGGTGCGGGAAGTGCCCCACGCCGTCGAGCACGACGCGGCGGTGCTCGTCGAAGAACGGCTCCAGGCCCTCGGAGGTGACCGGCGGGTCGCAGGCGTCGGCGCCGCCGTGCAGCACCAGCACGGGCACGCCGACGCGCTCGGTGGCGGCCACCGCCGCCCGCACGTCGTCGTGGCGCGGATCGCGCGGCTCGCCGGGCAGGAACCTCGTGCGGTAGGCGTTCAGCGTCACGTCCGTCCACGCCGGGTTCTCGAACGCGCGCGCGGTGGCGGTGAACTCCGCCTCGTCCCACCAGCCCGGCGGGCTCCAGGTGGCCCACTGCTCGCGCGCGAAACCCACCGGGTCCGCGCGCACCGCCTCGACGCCGGCGTCGAGGAACATCAGCCACTGGTACCAGAACGGCCGGGCCAGCGCGAAGGACGGCACCGAGAACTCCCCGCGCGGCTGGTACGCCAGCGCCAGCGCGGCCGCGCAGCGCACCCGCCGCGGGGCGACGACGGCGAGCTGGTACGCCGCGCGCGCGCCCCAGTCGTGCCCGACGACGGAGAAGCGCTCCAGCCCCAGGCCGTCGGCCAGGTCCAGGGCGTCACGCACCAGCGCGGCGGCGGTGCCGTCGCGCAGGGTCGCCGGGGAGCGGAACACCGTGTCCCCGGTGCCGCGCAGGTCCGGCACGACGACGCGGAACCCGGCCCCCACCAGCGCCGGCACCACCGCGTCCCAGCCGCGGGCGGCGTCCGGCCAGCCGTGCAGCAGCAGCACCGCCGGGGCGCCGGCGGGGCCGGTGTCGCGGAACGCCAGGTCCAGCGCGGGCGTCCTCAGCACGGGCACGGCGCCCTCACCCCTCCTCGCCGCGCGCCCCGCCGCCCGGCCCGGTGCGGACGTTGCCGGTGCGGACCTCGCCGGCGCGGACCTCGCCGCGCACCTCGTCGGTGCGCAGGGTGAAGCCCCGCGCGCGCAGCCGCTCGGCCAGGACGGTGCCGATCCCGGTGGCCGGGGTGAGCACCCCCGCCGCGGCCGGCAGTCGCTCGCCGTCCAGGGCCAGCGCCAGGGCGCCCTCGCCGAGCATGACGGCGGTGGCGGCGTAGCCGGGGTCGCCCTGCGCGGCCACCGTCGTCAGGTAGCGGCGCCCGCCGTCGGTGCGCGCGTCCAGCACGACGCGGAAGCGCCCGGTGCGCCGGGTGCGCTCACCGGGCCCGCTGCCCGGCGCCGGCAGCACGCGGTCCACCAGCGGGCGCAGCGCCGGCAGCGCCAGCGCCCCGGCGACCGCGCCCAGGAACCCCGTCACCGCGACGGCGGCCACCGGCGCGGCCGGGCCGCTCAGGGCCACCACCTCCCGGTAGCGCAGGCGCGGGCCGTACGCGTGGCCCAGCAGGGCGTTGCTGCGGCGCACCACGCGGGTGTTGCACGGCGCCATGACGAACGGCGCGGTCCACACCCCGTCCGCCGCGCGGCGCGCGGGGCGGGTGACGTCCGGCTGCGGGCCCAGGTCCGGCTCGGCGGCGCGGTCGGGGCTGAGCGCGTACGGGTCCGCCAGCAGCGCCCGCGCGGCCGGGTCCGCGCGGGCGGTGTCCAGCTGCAGGCGCAGGGAGTCCACGGTGCCGCCGCTGAAACCCCCGCGCGCCGAGGGCACCTCCAGCACCGCGTCGGTCAGGGCCCCGGCGCCGTCGGCGACGGCGCGCTCGTGGGTCAGCAGCACCGCCAGGTCAGAGGGCACGGAGTCGAACCCGCACGAGTGCACGATCCGCGCCCCGCTCGCGCGGGCGACGTCGTGGAACGCGTCGGCGCTGCGGCGGGCGAAGAGCACCTCGCCGGTCAGGTCCGCGCAGTGGGTGCCGGCCTCGGCGCACGCGCGCACCAGCGGCAGCCCGTGGCGCAGGTAGGGGCCCACGGTGCTCACCAGCACGCGGGTGCGCCCGGCCAGCGCGCGCAGCGCCGCGTCGTCGGCCGCGTCGGCGGTCAGCACCGGCCAGCCGGCCGCGGCCGGCCCCAGGCCCGCGCGCACCGCCCCCACCCGCCGCTGATCGCGCCCGGCCAGCGCCACCCGGGTGCCGGGCGGGGCGTGCTCGGCCAGGTGCGCGGCCACCAGGCGGCCGACGAACCCGGAGGCGCCGAAGACGACGACGTCCAGGTCGCGATCGCCGGGGCGCTCGCGCCGGTCGGGGTCGCGCGGGTCGGCGTCGCGCTGCACCCGGCCCACCGTAACGTCGCCCACCCGCGGCGCCACCCGCAGCACGGGGAGGCGGGCCCGCGGGCCGCGGGCGAGGACGGGCGCGTGCCCGAGGGACACCTGCTGCACCGCCACGCGCGCGAGCAGCACGCCGCGCTGGCCGGGCGCACCGCCCACGCCTGCCCCGCCGAGCAGTCCTGAGCGGGCGCGCCCCGGCTGGGGCGCGGGCACCGCCAGGCGGCAGTATCGACGCCGTGAGCAGCACCGACCGCCCCCAGCACCGCAGCACCGCGGCGCCCGACGTGGCCGCCGGCACCGTCGACGCCCCCGTCGACGTGGAGTACCTGACCGCCACGCTCATGGAGCTGCTGCGCACCCCCAGCCCCTCGGGGCGCACCGACGCGGTGATGCAGCTCGTGGGCCAGCGCATCGAGGCGCTCGGGGTGCCCTTCGACCTGACCCGACGCGGCATCCTGCGCGCCACCCTGCGCGGGCGCACCGACGTGGTGCGCCGCGCCGTGGTCGTGCACGCCGACACCATCGGGCTGATGGTCAAGCGCGTGAAGGACAACGGCCGCCTGGAGGTCGTGCCCGTGGGCAGCCACAGCGCCCGCTTCTCCGAGGGCGCCCACGTGACGATCTTCACGGACGACTTCGACGCCGTGTACACCGGCACCGTCCTGCCGCTGAAGAGCTCCGGGCACACCTTCGGCGACGAGATCGACACCCAGGGCGTGGGCTGGGAGGTCGTCGAGGTGCGCATCGACGAGCCCGTGGGCACCGCCGCCGACGTGCGCGCCCTCGGCGTGGAGGTCGGCGACTTCGTCGCCCTGGACGCCGCCCCGCAGATCACCCGCGCCGGCTACGTGAAGTCGCGCCACCTGGACGACAAGGCCGGCCTGGCCGCGTGCCTGACCGCGCTGAAGGCGCTGCGCGACGCGGACCTGCCGCTGGCCGTCACCGCGCAGTTCCTCGTGACGATCGGCGAGGAGGTCGGCTTCGGCGCCACCCACGGCCTGGCCCCCGACCTCGCCGAGCTGGTGGCCGTGGACAACGCCGTCGTCGCCGAGGGGCAGACCTCGCGCGAGGACCTCGTCAGCGTCGGCATGCTCGACATGACCGGCCCGTTCGACTACCACCTCTCGCGCCGCCTGCACGCCCTGGCGCGCGCGCACGGCATCCCCGCGGTGCGCGACGTGTACCGGCACTACCGCTCCGACGCCGCCCCCGCCCTGGAGGCGGGCATGGAGGCGCGCGCGGCGCTGCTGGGCTTCGGCCTGGAGTCCAGCCACGGCCACGAGCGCACCCACCTGGACGGGCTCGTCGGGCTGACCCGGCTGCTGGTGGTCTACCTGCAGAGCGGGCTGACGTTCGACGAGTGGGACCGCGCCGAGCACGGCGACCTGGCGGACTTCCCCTCCGACAGCGTGCAGCCGGCCCAGCCGGAGCCGCTGGACCGCACCGTCGTGCCGGACCGCGGCTGAGGCGAGCGGCACCGCGGGGCGCCGCCGCAGGGAGGGAGGCCGCCGATGCGCGTCCTGCTCGTCGACAACCACGACTCGTACACGTACAACCTCTTCCAGCTGCTGGCGCAGGTGGGCGGCACCGAACCGGTGGTGCTGGCCAACGACGCGGTGGCGCCGCACGACCTGGACCTGGACGGCGTGGACGCCGTGGTGCTCTCCCCGGGCCCCGGCCACCCCGGCCGCGAGCGCGACTTCGGCCTGTGCGCGCACGTGCTGGCGCGCGCGCGGGTGCCCGTCCTGGGGGTGTGCCTGGGCCACCAGGGCATCGCGCTGGCCGCCGGCGCCGCCGTGGTGCTCGCGCCGCAGCCGCGGCACGGGCACGTCACCCGCGTCCACCACGACGGCACCGGCGTCTTCGAGGGCCTGCCCCAGGGCTTCGCCGCGGTGCGCTACCACTCCCTGGCGGTGCCCGAGCCGCTGCCGCCGCAGCTGGTGGTCACCGCCCGCGCCGAGGACGGCGTCGTCATGGGGGTGCGGCACACCGGGCGGCCGTTCCACGGGGTGCAGTTCCACCCCGAGTCGGTCGAGAGCGAGCACGGCGCGGCGATCGTGCGCTCCTTCCTGCGCACCGCGCGCGGCGCGGCGGCCGTGCGGGTCCCCGCCCCGCCCGCCGCCCCGCCGGCCGGTGCGGTGGCGGGCGGCGCGGTGGCGGGCGGTGCGGGCACGACCTACCGCCTGCTGACCCGCGTGCTGGAGCGGGCCGTGGACACCGAGGAGGCCTTCACGCGCCTGGACGCGGGCGGCGGGCACGCGTACTGGCTCGACAGCGCGCGCCCCGGCCCCGGCACCGGGCGCTTCTCCTTCCTGGGCGACGCCGAGGGCCCGGCCGCCGAGGTCGTCACCTACCGCGTCGGCGAGGGCGCCGTCGTCGTGCGCGACCGCGCCGGCGAGCGCCGCGTGCCGGGCACCGTCTTCGAGCACCTCGAGCGCGAGCTGGCCCGGCGGCGCGTCGAGCCCGCCGACCGCCCGCAGGACCTGCCCTTCGACTTCGCCGGCGGGTTCGTGGGCTACCTCGGCTACGAGCTGCGCGCCGACTGCGGCTCGCCGACGCCGCGGCGCGCGCCCTCGCCCGACGCCGCCTGGGTGTTCGCCGACCGCTTCGTGGCCGTGGACCACGAGCTGGGCCGCACCCACCTGGTGGCGCTGGCCCCGGCCGCCGGGGGGGCCGCGGCCCGCGCCGGCGCCGAGGGCTGGCTGGAGCGCACCGCCGCGGCGCTGGCGCCGGTGCCGGCCGCCGGCCGGGTCGAGCCCGCCGCGGCGCCCGCGCTGGGCGAGGAGGTCCTCGCGCCGCTGCTGGACCGCACGCGCGAGCAGTACGAGGCGCGCGTGGTCGCCGCCCAGGAGGCCCTGCGCGCCGGGGAGAGCTACGAGGTGTGCCTGACCGCCGAGGCCCGCGTGCCGGCCGCCGGCGACGGCCTGGAGGCGTACCGGCGGCTGCGGCGGGTCAACCCCGCCCCCTACGCCGCCTACCTGCGCCTGGCGGACGCCGGCGTGGAGGTCGCCTGCGCCTCCCCGGAGCGGTTCCTGACGATCGACCGCGACCGCTGGGCGGAGGCCCGGCCCGTCAAGGGCACCGCCCCGCGCGGGCGCACCCCGCGCGAGGACGAGGAGCTGCGCCGGGGGCTGCGCACCGGCGCCAAGACCCGCGCCGAGAACCTCATGATTGTCGACCTGCTGCGCAACGACCTCGGCCGGGTGTGCGAGGTCGGCACGGTGAGCGTGCCGGCGCTGATGGCGACCGAGACGCACGCCACCGTGCACCAGCTCGTCTCCACGGTCCGCGGGCACCTGCGCTCGGGCACCTCCGCGGTCGAGGCCGTGCGCGCCTGCTTCCCCGCCGGGTCGATGACCGGGGCGCCGAAGCTGCGCACGATGGAGGTCGTCGACCGCCTCGAGCAGCGCGCCCGCGGCGTCTACTCCGGGGCGATCGGCTACTTCTCGCTCACCGGCGCGGTGGACCTCAACGTCGTCATCCGCACGCTCGTGCGCTCCGGCGGGCAGTGGACGGCCGGCGCCGGCGGCGCCGTCGTGCTGGCCTCCGACCCCGGCGAGGAGTACGAGGAGGCGCTGCTGAAGGCCGGCGCCTCGCTGCGCGCGGTGCTCACCGGGCCCACCGGGTCCACCGGGTCCACCGGCTCCGCCGCCGCCGCCGCCGAGCCGGTGGCGGCGCAGCACCGGTGAGCGCGCCGGGGCCTCAGAAGCCCGCCCAGCGGCGCACCCGCGCGCTCAGCGCCGCGTCGCGGGCCGGCGCGGCGCCGTCCAGCGCGGTCAGCTCCACGACCCCGCGCACGCTGGAGGTCAGCCACGCCGCGTCCGCGCTCAGCAGGTCCGCCACGCCCGCGTCGACCTCGCGGGCGGGCACCCCCTCGGCGCCGGCCGCGGCGAACACCGCCCGCTGCACGGTGCCCGGCAGCACGCCCGTGCCCGCCGTGCGGGGGGTGCGCAGCTCCCCGCCGCAGGACCACACCAGCGAGGCGGTGGGCGCCTCCAGCAGCAGCCCGCGCACGTCCACCAGGACCGCGTCGTCGGCCCCGCGGCGCGCCGCCTCGCGCAGGGCCGCGGCGTTGAGCGCGTAGGAGAGGTGCTTGACCCCGCCCAGCAGCCAGGGCGCACGGGCGTGGGCGCGCGCGTCGGTGCCCGTCGTCAGCACCACCGCCCGCACCCCCTCGGCGCGCTGGCGCAGCAGCGCCGGCGGCACCGGCGCCAGGGTCGCCACGCCCGTGGGCCCGGCGCCGGGCGCGCCGCGGGTCACCGCCAGGCGCAGCACCGCCTCCGCGCCGGCGGGCACCCCGTCGCTCAGCAGCGCGGCCAGCGCGCGCCAGGCCGCGCGGTCCGGCACCGGCAGGTCCATCGCCGCGCACGAGGCCGCCAGGCGCTCCAGGTGGGCCTCCAGGTGCTGCACCAGCGGCCCGGCACCGGCGCGCCCGAGCACCCGCAGCGTCTCGAAGCAGCCGTCGCCGCGGGCCGCGCCGGCGTCGTCGGCGCGCAGCGCGGGCGCGTGCGCGGGCACCTCCCCGCGGCCCAGCACCGCCGCGCGTGCGCGCACCGCCGCCGCGCCCGCCGCGCCGCCCGCCGTGCCGCCCGCCGTGCCGCCCGTGCCCGTGGTGCCCACGGCGCGAGTGTGGCCCACGGCGCGAGCGCGGCCCACGGCGCGGGCGGGCGCCGTCGGGCCCGCTCGCTACGATTGGGACGACAGCGACCCCTCACTCCGGAGGCGAACGGCCCACCGGGCCGACCATGGCCAGCAACGACCCCACCACCCCCGCCCAGGGGCCCGCCGCGGGCGTGGCCGGCCTCGAGCCGGCGGCCACCGCCCGCCACGTCGTCGTCGTGCCCCCCGAGGTGCCGATGGTCTCCCTGCTGGGGCCGCGCGACGAGCTGCTGCGCATGCTCGAGCGCGCCTTCGACCGCGCCGACGTGCACGTGCGCGGCAACGAGATCACCGTGACCGGCTCCACCGGCGAGGTCGCCCTCGTCGAGCGCCTGGTCGACCAGATGCTCGCCGTGCTCGCCGCCGGCCAGCCGCTGTCGCCGGACGCGGTGGAGCGCTCGGTGGCCATGCTGCGCGCGCAGGCCGCCGGCACCGGCAGCGAGCGCCCCGCGGACGTGCTGACGCTGAACATCCTCTCCAGCCGCGGGCGCACCATCCGGCCCAAGACGGTCAACCAGAAGCACTACGTCGACGCCATCGACGCGCACACGGTCGTCTTCGGCATCGGCCCGGCCGGCACGGGCAAGACGTACCTGGCGATGGCCAAGGCCGTGCAGGCGCTGCAGGCCAAGCAGGTCAACCGCATCGTGCTGACCCGCCCGGCCGTCGAGGCCGGCGAGCGCCTCGGCTTCCTGCCGGGCACCCTGACGGACAAGATCGACCCGTACCTGCGCCCGCTGTACGACGCGCTGCACGACATGCTCGACCCCGACTCCATCCCGCGGCTGATGGCGGCGGGCACGATCGAGGTGGCGCCGCTGGCGTACATGCGCGGGCGCACCCTCAACGACGCCTTCATCATCCTCGACGAGGCGCAGAACACCTCGCCCGAGCAGATGAAGATGTTCCTGACCCGCCTGGGGTTCAACTCCAAGATCGTCGTCACGGGCGACGTGACGCAGGTGGACCTGCCCAGCGGCACCGAGTCGGGCCTGCGCGTGGTCCAGGACATCCTCGAGGGCATCGAGGACGTGCACTTCTCCCGCCTGACCAGCACCGACGTCGTGCGCCACCGGCTGGTCTCGGAGATCGTCGACGCCTACGGCCGCTGGGAGGAGGCCCGCCCGCCGGCGCGCGGCGGGCAGCGCGAGCAGCGGGTCCGGCGGTGAGGCGCGCGTGAGCATCGACGTCGTCGACGAGAGCAGCTTCGCCGAGGGCCGCGGCGTGGACACCGTGGAGGTGGCGGCGCTGGCCCGCCACGTGCTCGACGAGATGCACGTGCACCCGCTGGCGGAGCTGTCCGTGCTCATGGTCGACCCCGAGGCGATGTCCCGGCTGCACGAGCAGTGGATGGACGAGCCCGGCCCCACCGACGTCATGTCCTTCCCCATGGACCAGCTGCGCCCCGGGCGCGAGGGGCGCACCTCCGAGCCGGGCCTGCTCGGCGACGTCGTGGTGTGCCCGCAGGTGGCCGCCGCCCAGGCCGCGGCCTCCGGGCACGCCACCGCCGACGAGGTGCTGCTGCTGGTCACCCACGGCGTGCTGCACCTGCTCGGCTACGACCACGCCGAGCCGGAGGAGGAGCGCGAGATGTTCACGCTGCAGCGCCGCCTGGTGCTCGGCTTCCTGGCGCGCATCGGCCGCCCCGGCGACCCGACGCCCACCGTGGGGCACCGGGCGCTGCCCGGCGCCGGGTCGCAGGGCTGAGGGCCGGCGCCGTGGGAGCCCCCGTCGTCCCCCTGCTGCTGCTGGCGCTCGCCCTCGTGGTGGCCGCGGGCCTGGTGGCCGCGGCCGAGGCGGCCCTGGGCGGCACCTCGCGCCGGCGCGCGCGCGAGCTGGAGGCCGACGGCCGCCGCGGGGCCGGCGCCCTGCTGCGGGTGCTGGACTCCGCCGCGCCGGTGCTGACCGTGTGCACCCTGCTGCGCGTGGTCCTCGAGACGCTGGCGGCCGTGTGCGTCACCGTCGTGGCCGCCACCTGGTTCGACGCGTGGTGGTCGGTGCTGCTGGTGGCCGGCCTGGGCATGTCCGCGCTGGACTTCGTGCTGGTGGGCGTGGGCCCGCGCACCCTGGGCCGGCTGCACGCGGAGACGGTGGGCCTGCTGGCCGCGCCCGTCCTGGGGCCGCTGAGCCGGCTGCTGGGCCCCGTGGCGCACGGCCTGGTCCTCGTGGGCAACGCCGTGACCCCCGGCCGCGGCACCCCGCACGGCCCGTTCGCCTCCGAGACCGAGCTGCGCGAGATCGTCGAGCTGGCGGGGGAGACCGGGGTCGTCGAGGCCGGCGAGCACCGCATGATCCACTCGGTCTTCGAGCTGGGCGACACCCGGGTGCGCGAGGTGATGGTCCCGCGCACCGACGTCGTCTCGCTGCGGCGCGGCACCGGCCTGCACGAGGCGGAGGACCTGCTGCTGCGCTCGGGCTTCTCGCGCGCGCCCGTCGTGGGCGAGGACGCCGACGACGTCCTGGGCGTCCTCTACCTCAAGGACGTCGCCCGCCGCTTCCACGACGACCCCGCCGCCGCGCGGGCCACCGCCGTGGAGGACGTCGCGCGCCCGGCGGTGTTCGTGCCCGACAGCCTGCCGGTGGACGACCTGCTCAAGCGCATGCAGCGCGACACCACGCACGTGGCGGTCGTGGTCGACGAGTACGGCGGCACCGCCGGCCTGGTGACCATCGAGGACGCCATCGAGGAGATCGTCGGCGACATCGCCGACGAGTACGACCGCGGCGCCCCGGACGTGGAGGCCCTCGAGGACGGCGGCTACCGCGTCTCGGCGCGCCTGGCCGTCGACGAGGTCGGCGAGCTGTTCGGCCTGGAGATCGACGAGGAGGACGTCGACACCGTCGGCGGCCTGCTCGCCAAGACCCTCGGGGAGGTCGTCGTGCCCGGCTCGGCGGCCGAGGTGCACGGGCTGCGGCTGCAGGCCGAGAGCCGCGGCGGCCGGCGCAACCGGGTGCGCACGGTGCTGGTGCAGCGCGCCCGGCCCGCCGCCGGCGGGGACGAGCCGGAGGCCGAACTGGTGAGCGGGGGGCGGACGCGTGGCTGAACCGACCGGCGGGGGCGGTGCTGCGGCCGGTGCGGCCGGTGCGGCCGGTGCGGCCGGTGCGGCCGCCGTGCACCGCTCCGGCTTCGCGTGCCTGGTGGGCCGGCCCAACGCCGGCAAGTCCACGCTGACCAACGCCCTGGTGGGGCAGAAGGTCGCCATCACCTCCACCCGCCCGCAGACCACCCGCCACGCGGTGCGCGGCATCGTGCACCGCCCCGACGCCCAGCTCGTCCTCGTCGACACCCCCGGCCTGCACCGCCCGCGCACCCTGCTGGGCCAGCGCCTGAACGACCTGGTGCACGAGACGCTGGCCGAGGTCGACGTCGTGGCGATGTGCGTGCCCGCCGACGAGCGCGTCGGCCCCGGGGACCGCTACATCGCCGAGGCGCTGGGGGCCGTGCCGCGCTCGACGAAGGTGGCGCTGGTGACCAAGACCGACAAGGTGCGCCCCGAGCGCGTGGCCGAGCAGCTGCTGGCGGTCAGCGCGCTGGGCGAGGAGCTGCTGGGCGGCTTCGCCGACGTCGTGCCCGCCTCCGCCGTCACCGGCGAGCAGGTCGACGTCGTCGCCGACGTGCTCCTGTCGCACCTGCCCCCGGGCCCGCGGCTGTACCCGGACGGGGAGCTGACCGACGAGCCCGAGAACGTCATGATCGCCGAGCTGGTGCGCGAGGCGGCGCTAGAGGGCGTGCACGACGAGCTGCCGCACTCCCTGGCCGTCGTGGTCGAGGAGGTGGGCCGCCGCGAGAACGGCCTGCTGGAGGTCCACGTGTGGCTGTACGTCGAGCGCGAGAGCCAGAAGGGCATCGTCATCGGCCGCGCCGGCGCGCGCCTGAAGGACGTGGGCACCCGCGCGCGCCGCTCCATCGAGGCGCTGCTGGGCGAGCGCTGCCACCTGGACCTGCGCGTGAAGGTCGCCAAGGACTGGCAGCGCGACCCCAAGCAGCTGCAGCGCCTGGGCTTCTGAGGTGGGTCCGGCGTGCCTGGCGTGCCCGGCGCCCCCGGCCGCCGGCCGGCCCGCGGGAGGCGCCGCCGCCTGCTGAGCGCCCGGGACGCGCGCGACGCGGTCCTCGGCGTGGTGCCCACCGCGGCGGCGCTGTGGATCAGCGCCCAGGTCGTCCCCGCGCTGCAGTACAGCTCCCCGCTGTGGCTGCTGGCCTCCTCGGCGCTGCTGCTGGCCGGTGACGTGGTGGTGCGCCCCGTGCTCGCCCCGCTGGTGCGGGTGGCCGGCCCGGCGCTGACCGTGCTGCTGGGCGTGGCGGTGCAGCTGCTGGTGCTGCACACCGCCCTGACGGCGCTGCCGGGGCTGGACCTGCGCGGCGCGGGGGCGCTGTGGCAGGTGTACCTGGTCACGGGCCTGGTGGCGGTCGTCGCCCGCCGGCTCCTCGGGGTGGGCGACAGCAGCTGGGTGGTCGGCGACCTGCTGCGCCGGCAGCGCCCCGGCCCGCACGGCGAGGCGCCGCCCGGCCTGCTGGTGGTGCAGGTCGACGGGTTGTCCCTGCCGCTGCTGCGCTTCGGGGTGCACGCCGGCACGCTGCCCACGATCGCGCGGTGGCTGCGCACCGGCAGCCACCGCGCCACCGGCTGGCGCGCGCCCCTGCCGTCGACGACGCCCGCCAGCCAGGCCGGCCTGCTGCACGGCACCACCGAGGACGTGCCCGCCTTCCGCTGGTGGGACCCGCAGCTGGGGCGCGTGCTCGTGGCCAACCGGCCGGCCGACGCCGCCGTCGTCGAGCAGCGGCTGGTGCGCGCCGCCCGCGCCGCCGGCCGCGAGGGGCTGCTGGCGCACGGCGGCGCCGGCGTCGGCACCGTCTTCTCCGGTGAGGGCGCCCACGCGCACCTGGTGGTCTCCACCTCCCGCGGCGGCGGTTCCGGCCGCCCCTACCTGCGCTACGTGCTGCGCCCCTTCGGGCTGGCGCGCAGCCTGGTGCTGACCGCGGGGGAGGTGGTCAGGGAGCTGCACCAGGGCCGGCAGCAGCGCGTGCGCGGGGTCGAGCCGCGCGTGCGCCGCCGCGGCCGGTCGGTGCTGCTGCGGGCGCTGACCACCGCGCTGCTGCGCGACCTCGACGTGGCGCTGGTGGCCGAGCAGCTGGCCGCCGGGCGCCCGGTGGTCTTCGTGGACTTCCTCGACTACGACGAGGTGGCCCACCACGCCGGCGCCGCCCGCGCGGAGTCCCTGGACGCGCTCGCCGGCGTGGACCGCGCCCTGGGCACCCTGGCCGCCGTGGCCGCCGCCGCCCCGCGCGACTACCGCGTCGTGGTCGTCTCCGACCACGGGCAGGCGCAGGGCCCGACGTTCCGCCAGCTCGCCGGGCGCACGGTGCAGCAGCTCGTGGCCGACCTCGTCGGGCGCGGCCGCCCCGCCCCCGCGCCGGTGGTGGCCCCCGTGGCGGGGGAGGGGGCGCGCGGCCGCCTCGGCGTCCTGCTGCGCGACCTGACCCCGGCGGGCGCCGCCGGGCGAGCCGCGCGAGCAGCGCGCGCCGGGCGGCGCCGCGAGCCGCGCGCGGACGCGGCCGCCGGCCCGGGCGCCGCCGTCGTCGTCGCCGCGGGCTGCACGGCGCTGCTGAGCGTGCCCGACGCCCCCGCCGGGCGGCTGGACCTGCCCGGGCTCGAGCGGCGCTGGCCGGCCCTGCTGCCCGGCCTGCTCGCCGCTCCCGGCATCGGCTTCGTGGCCGGCCACGAACCGGCCGGCCCGGTCGTGCTGGGCGCCGGCGGTCGCCGCGAGCTGCTCACCGGGCGGGTGCGCGGCACCGACCCGCTGGCGCCCTTCGGCCCGCGCGCCGCCGGGGAGGTGCTGCGGGTGATGCGCATGCGCACCGCCCCGGCGCTGCTGGTGCACTCCGCCCTCGACGAGCGCACCGGCGAGCTGCACGCCTTCGAGGAGCAGGTGGCCCACCACGGCGGCCTGGGCGGCGAGCAGAACGACGCCGTGCTGGTGCACCCGGCCGGCTGGGGCGTCGACGAGGACCTGCTGGACACCTCCGTGCCGGGGGAGCGGCTGCTGGTGGGCGCCGACGCCGTGCACCGCCAGCTCGTGCGCTGGATGCGCGCCGACGGCGTGCTGCCCGCCGGGGTGCCGCCGGCGCCGCCGCGCGCGGCGGCCGGGGGGACCGGGGGCACCGGGCGGTGAGCGGGGTGCGGCTGCGCTGGCTGGGGCACTCCACCGCGGTGCTCGACGCGGCGGGGGTCCGGGTGGTCACCGACCCGGTGCTGCGCGGCGCCCTGGCGCACCTGCGCCGCCGCCCGCCGCTGCCGGACCCGGAGCACTCCGCCGACCCGACCCTGGTGCTGCTCTCGCACCTGCACCACGACCACCTGGACCTGCCCTCGCTGCGGCGGTTGCGCCCGCGCTGGGTGGTGGCACCGCCCGGGTCGGCCGCCTGGCTGCAGGGGCGCCTGCGCGGTCGCGGCAGCGCCGTGGCGGAGGTGGACGTCGGGCGCTCGGTGCTCGTGCGCGACTGCCCGGCCGGGCCGCTGACCGTCACCGCGCTGCCGGCCCGCCACGACGGCCGCCGCACCCTGGGCAGGCTGACGGGCGCGCCGGCGCACGCGCTGCCGGTGGGTCACCTGGTGCGCCTGCCCGGCGCCTTCCCCGCGCGCCCGGCGGCCGAGGGCGGTACGGACCTGCTGCTGTGGGCGGTGGGCGACACCGGCGCGTTCGAGGGCCTGGCGGAGTCCGTGCTGGCGGCCGCCGGGCGCGCGCCGGACGTCGCGCTGGTGCCGGTGGGCGGGTGGGGTCACACCCTGGGACCGCACCACCTGGACCCCGAGCAGGCCGCGGCCCTGGTGGTGCGGGTGCGCCCGCGGGTGTCCGTGCCGGTGCACTGGGGCACGTTCGCCCCCGCCGGGCTGGCGCGCACCATGGGCGAGCGCTGGACGGCGCCGGGCGCGCGCTTCGCGCGGGCCGTGCGCGCCGCCGGCGTGCCCGGCGCGGTGCTGCTGCGCCCGCGCGCGGCGGTGGACCTGGACGCGCTGGGCGCGCCCCGCCCGCGCCACCCGGGCGGGGCGCAGCCGTTTTGACAGCGCGGGCGCGGGTCGCGTTTGATGACGCCACCCATCCAGAGCGGCCGAGAGACCTGGCTCGTCGACGCCGCAGCAACCTCCCCCCGTTCCCTGGCCGGAACAGGGGGTGCGGTGCTCACGCCAGGACCGATGGAGGAGCATTGCCGGCCGTCCCCACGCAGCCCGCGTCAGCCCGCGCCGGCGCGTCCGCCCGCACCGCCGCCCCCGTGGACCCCGCCCAGCGGGTCGACGCCGCCGGCGTCGTCCTGCGCGGCGTGGGCCGCGCCTTCACCACCCCCACCGGCACCCGCGACGTGCTCGCGGACGTGGACGTGGAGGTCGCCCCCGGCAGCACCGTGGCCCTGCTGGGCGCCTCCGGCAGCGGCAAGTCCACCCTGCTGCGCCTGGTCGCCGGCCTGGACACCCCCACCTCCGGCACCGTCGAGGTCGGCGGCGAGGTCGTGCGCGGCGTCGGCGCGCGCACGGGCGTCGTCTTCCAGGAGCCGCGCCTGCTGCCGTGGCGCGACCTCGCCGGCAACGTCGCCCTGGGCCTGCCCCGCGGCACCCCGCGCGCCGAGGGCCGCGAGCAGGTGCTGCAGCGCCTGGCGAGCGTGGGCCTGGCCGACTTCGCCGGGCACCGCCCGCGGAGCGTCTCCGGCGGCATGGCCCAGCGCGCCGCGCTGGCGCGCGCCCTGGTGCGCCGCCCGGGCGTGCTGCTGATGGACGAGCCGTTCGCGGCCCTGGACGCCCTGACCCGCCTGAAGGTGCAGGACCTGCTGGACGACCTCCAGCGCAGCACCGGCGCCACCGTCCTGCTCGTCACCCACGACGTGGACGAGGCGCTGCACCTGGCCGACCGGGTCCTGGTGCTCGGCACCCGCGAGGGCCGGCCCGGCGCCCACGTGGTGCGCGACCTGCGCGTGGACGCGCCCCGCCCGCGCGACCGCGGCGACTCCTCGCTGGCCCACCTGCGGGTGGAGCTGCTGGAGCTGCTGGGCGTGCCGCGCGCGCACGCCTGAGCCGACCCCCACCCGCTCGCCCCACCCGTTCGCCCCGCCCGCACGACCGATCCCGCGCCCGACCCCGGGACCCGCCCCGCGCGGGTCCCGCACCGCGGGGCCCGCACCAGCGCGGGCCCCGCAGCACCGCCGAGCCCGCCGCCCGCGACCGCGCGGGCGGCCCTGCCCCCTGGAGAGACCCGTGCCCAGCTCCTCCCGCCCCCTCGCGCGCCGCACCGCCCTGGGCGGCCTCCTCGGCGGTGTCGCCCTCGGCGCCGCCGGCTGCGTGCAGGGGGAGAGCTCCACCGGCACCGCCCCCGCGCCCAGCGGCAGCGCCACCGCCGCCGCCGCCGGCGGCACCGTCCGCCTCGACTACGCCTTCTACAACCCGCTGAGCCTGGTGGTGCGCCAGCAGCGGATCCTCGAGGACGCCGGCCTGACCGTGCAGTGGGAGCAGTCGCTGGGCAGCAACAGGGCCAACGAGTTCCTGCGCAACGACAACCTCGACCTGGCCTCCACCGCCGGTTCCGCCGTGCTGCAGGCGCGCGCCAACGGCCTGGCCGTCAAGACCGTCGACGTCTACTCGCAGCCGGAGTGGACCGCGCTGGTCGTCGGCCCGGACTCCGACGTGACCGACGTGGCGGGCCTGCGCGGCAAGCGCATCGCGGCCACCACCGGCACCGACCCGTACTTCTTCCTGCGCCAGGCCCTCGACGAGGCCGGGCTGGCCGCCTCCGACGTGGAGATCCTCAACCTGCAGCACCCCGACGGGCGCGCGGCCCTGGAGCGCGGCGACGTCGACGCCTGGGCGGGCCTGGACCCGAACATGGCCGCCACCGAGGTGCAGAACGGCTCGCGGCTGCTCTACCGCAACGTCGCCTTCAACACGTACGGGGTGCTCAACGCCCGCGAGGAGTTCGTCGAGAGCTCCCCGGAGCTGGTGCAGCAGGTCGTCGACGCCTACGAGCAGGCGCGCGCCTGGGCGCTGGCCAACCCCGCGGACCTGGTCGCGCTGTACGCCGAGCAGGCCCAGCTGGAGCCGCGCGTCGCCGAGCTGGTGCTCGGCCAGCGCACCGCCCTAGACATCGACCCGGTGCCCGGCGAGGCGCAGCGCACGGTGCTCGAGGGGGTCATCCCGCTGATGGCCGCCAACGGCGACGTGCGCTCGGAGGACGAGGCCCGCACGGCGCTGGAGGGGCTGCTCGAGCCGCGCTTCGCCGAGCAGGCCGCCGGGTCCTCCTCGTGAGCGCGCCGGCCGTGCAGCGCCCGGCGGCGGCGGGCACGGGCGCCCGCCGCCGCCCGGGCGCCGGGCGCTGGCTGCTGGGCGCCGTGGTGCCGCTGGCGCTGGTGGCCGCCTGGCAGCTGACCTCCACGCTGGGCGTCTTCACGCCCGTGCAGCTGCCCCCGCCGGCGGACGTGGCGCGCGCGGCGGTGGACATGTGGGGCACCGGGGCGCTGCAGCTGAACATCGCCATCTCCGCCCAGCGCGTCCTGCTGGGCTTCCTGTGGGGCGCCGGCCTCGGCGTCGTGCTCGGCGGGCTGACGGGCCTGCTGCGCACCGCCGAGCAGTTGCTGGGCCCGACGATCGGCGCGCTGCGGGCGGTGCCCTCGCTGGCGTGGGTGCCGCTGCTGAGCCTGTGGATCGGTCTGGGGGAGACGCCGAAGGTGGTGCTCATCGCCATCGGCGCGTTCTTCCCCGTCTACACCACGGTGCACTCGGCGCTGAGCCACCTGGACCCGGCGCTGGTGGAGGTCGGCCGCGCCTACGGGCGCAACGGGGTGCGGCTGTTCGCCGAGATCCTGCTGCCGGCCACGGCGCCGGCGTTCCTGTCCGGCCTGCGCCTGGGGCTGGCGCAGAGCTGGCTGTTCCTGGTGGCCGCCGAGCTGATCGCGGCCTCGATCGGCCTGGGCTACCAGCTCACCAACGGCCAGAACGTCGGGCGCACCGACCAGGTGCTGCTGGCGATCCTGCTGCTGGGGCTGCTGGGCAAGCTGAGCGACGTGCTGCTCGGCCTGGTCGAGCGGCGGGTGAAGCAGAACCGCAGCTGAGCGCCGCGGGCCCTCGCCCCGGGGCGGGGGCCCGCCCTCACCCGGCCGGGTCCAGCGCCCGCGCCCGGACCCCCTGCACGGCGCGGTCCAGCGCACCGAGGACGACGACGTCCGCGCCCAGCTGCGAGGCCAGCACCTCGGGGCGCGGCTCGGCCACGAAGCGCGGCAGCTCCGCGCGCACCACGTCCACCAGCGGGGCCGCGGAGGCGGCCACCGCCCCGGCGAGCACGACGCGCTCGGGGTCGACCAGGCCGGCCAGGGTGGCGACCACCCTGGTCAGGCGCCGGCCCGCGGTGCGCACCAGGGCCAGGGCGGCGCGGTCGCCCTCGCGCGCGGCGGCCAGGACCTGCTCGGCGCTCTCGCCGCCGCCGCGGGCGCGGGCCAGGTCGCGCAGGACCTTGCCCACCCCGTCGGTCGAGCCCACGCCGGCCACGAGGTCCAGGTAGGCCATCTCCCCGGCGCCGCCGTTGGCCCCGCGCAGCAGCCGGCCGTCCTCGACGATGCCCGCGCCGAACCGCTCACCGGCCAGCAGCGTGACGTGGTGGCGCACGCCGCGGCCGTGGCCGCGGTGGTCCTCGGCCAGGGCGGCGAGGTTGGCGTCGTTGTCGGTCGTCGTGCGCCAGCCGAACCTGCGCCGCAGGTGCTCGGAGATGCCCGGCTCGGTGAACTCCCAGTAGGGGTTGCCGCGGAACGCGGTGCGTCCGCCGGCGCTCACGGGCGCGGGCACGCCCACGGCGGCGCCCAGCACCCGCTCGGGGCCGGCCCCGGCGTCGGCCAGGGCCGCCGAGGCGGTGCCCTCCAGCGCGGCCAGGCGCTCGGCGACGGCGGTGCGCTCGAAGTCGTGGTCCACCGTGGCCGAGGCGCGGCCCAGCACGGTGCCGCGCAGGTCGGCCACGGCCGCCGACAGGCGCCGCACGCCGGCGTCGACGCCGACGACGACGCCGGCGTCCGCGGCGAACGCGTAGCGGCGCGCGGGGCGGCCCTTGGTGTACGCGTCGGCGGAGCGGGCGTTGGCCAGCTCGCGCAGCCAGCCGCGCTCGATGAGCTCCTCGCACACGTCGTGCACGGTGGCGCGCGAGAGGCCGGTGGCGCCCATGAGGTCGCTGCCCGTGAGCGCCGCGGGGGAGCCGTCCTCGCGCCCAGCGTCCCAGGCGTGCTCGAGCACGGCGCGCAGGTTCTCCTCGCGCAGCCTGCGCACGGCCGCGGCCGTCCCCGGCCTGCCGCCGCTCACCCCTTGACCCCCGCGCCGATCACGGCTCTACTTTAGTCACGGCTTAGATTTAGTGCTCGGATCAAAGGAGACCCACCCGTGACGGACGTCCTCGACACCGCCCCGGCCACCCGCACCACCGCCGCGCCCGAGACCTCCTGGTGGCGCCAGGCGGTCGTCTACCAGGTCTACCCGCGCAGCTTCGCCGACGCCGACGGCGACGGCACCGGCGACCTGCGCGGCCTGACCGCGCGCGTGCCGCACCTGGCCCGCTTGGGCGTGGACGCCGTGTGGCTGAGCCCCTTCTACCCCTCCGAGCTGGCCGACGGCGGCTACGACGTCGCCGACCACCGCGACGTCGACCCCCGCATCGGCACCCTGGAGCAGTTCGACGCGCTCGTCGCCGCCCTGCACGGCGCCGGGATCCGGCTGGTCGTCGACATCGTGCCCAACCACTCCTCCGACCGGCACCGCTGGTTCCGCGAGGCGCTGGCCGCCGCACCCGGCTCGCCCGAGCGCGAGCGCTACGTCTTCCGGCGCGGTCGCGGGGAGCGCGGCGAGCTGCCGCCCACCGACTGGAGCGCGGTCTTCGGCGGCCCGGCGTGGGAGCACGTCGGCGACGGCGAGTGGTACCTGCACCTGTTCGCCCCCGAGCAGCCGGACTGGAACTGGGCCAACCCCGAGGTGCGCGAGGACCACCTGCGCACCCTGCGGTTCTGGGCCGACTGCGGCGTCGACGGGTTCCGCGTCGACGTGGCCCACGCGCTCGTCAAGGACCTCAGCCACCCGCTGCCCACCGCCGCCGAGCTCGGCGCCGACGACCTGCCCGACGGCGCGCACCGCTTCTTCGACCGCGACGAGGTCCACGAGGTCTACCGCGAGTGGCGCGCCCTCTTCGACTCCTACGACCCCCCGCGCACCGCCGTGGCCGAGGCGTGGGTGCCCGCGCACCGCCGGGCCCGCTACGCCTCGCCCGAGGGGCTGGGGCAGGCGTTCAACTTCGACCTGCTGCGCTCGCCGTTCGACGCGCGCTCCTTCCGCACCGTGGTCGAGGACAACCTGCGCCTGGCCGCGGCGACCGGCAGCTCGTCCACGTGGGTGCTCTCCAACCACGACGTCGTGCGCCACGCCTCCCGCTACGCGCTGCCCGAGGGCGCCGACGAGGAGGCCTGGCTGCTCAGCGGCGGCACCGAGCCGGCCGCCGACCACGAGCGCGGACTGCGCCGGGCGCGCGCGGCCACCGCGTTCGTCCTGGCCCTGCCCGGCAGCACCTACCTGTACCAGGGGGAGGAGCTGGGCCTGCCCGAGGTCGCCGACCTGCCCGCCGGCGTCCTGCAGGACCCCACCTGGCACCGCTCCGGCGGCACCCGCAAGGGCCGCGACGGCTGCCGGGTGCCGCTGCCGTGGAGCGCGCAGGAACCCTCCTTCGGCTTCGGCGACGGCCCGGCGCACCTGCCGCAGCCCGAGCTGTTCCGCGCCCTGGCCGTCGACGTCCAGGACGGCGACCCGGCCTCGACGCTGGAGCTGTACCGCCGCGCCCTGGCCGAGCGCGCCCGCCTGTAGGGCCCCGAGGAGCTGACCTGGCTCGAGGGCCTGCCCGCGGGCGTCGCCGGGTTCCGGCGCCCCGGCGGGTGGACGTGCGTGACGAACTTCGGCACCACCCCGGTGCCGCTGCCGTCCGGCCGCGTCGTCTTGTCCAGCGGGCCGATCGGGGAGACGCTGCTGGAGGGGGAGACCACGGTCTGGCTCGAGGACGAGGCAGGCGCCGGCCGCTGACCCGGCGGACGGACCGGGGGGGGGGGGGGGGGGGCCCCCCCCCCCCCCCCCCCCGCAGCACCCGCGGGCGACGGCGCCCGCGGAAGCCACGAGGAGGGACGACGACGTGCCACCCACCCCGAAGACCCCCGCGCCCACCCGGCGCTCGCTGCTCGCCGCCGGCGTCGGCGCCCTGGCGCTCGGCGCGGCCGGCTGCGGTTCCGGCGCCGGCACCTCCGGCCGCGAGGAGGTGCGCTTCTTCCAGAACAAGCCCGAGGTCATCGAGTACTTCAGCGCCCTGCTGCAGGAGTTCAACGCCTCCCAGGACGGCGTCACCGCCGTCCACGACTCCTCCCAGACGCCCCTGGTGCCGCAGTTCGTGCGCGGGGCGCCGCCGGACCTGGCGGCGTGGAACTACACCCTCGAGGTCGGCAACTACGTCGCCACCGGCGTGCTGACGGACCTGTCCGACCTGCCCGAGGCGCAGCGCGTCGACCCGCGGTACCAGGAGCTCGTCGACCAGTTCGCCACCAACGAGGGGCAGACCAACGTGCTGCCGTACTCGGTGGCCGCCGCCGGCGTCATCCACAACCAGCGCCTCTTCGAGGAGAACGGGGTGGACGTCCCCGAGACGTGGAGCGCCCTGGTCGAGGCGTGCGAGACGTTCCGCGCGGCCGGGGTCACCCCGCTCTACAGCACCTACCAGGAGGTGTGGACCCTCTCGCAGGGGCTGTTCGACTACTGCACCGGCAGCGCCCTGGACGTCGCCGGCTTCTTCCGGGACCTGCGCGCCCTGGGCGCCGACGCCGGCCCGGACGCCGAGGTCTCCTTCTCGAAGGACTTCGCCGAGCCGGTGGAGAAGATGCTGCAGCTGGCGTCCTACTCCAACCCCGACGCCGCCAGCCGCGCCTACGCCGACGGCAACCTCGCCTTCGGCCGCGGCGAGGCCGCGATGTACCTGCAGGGGCCGTGGGCGCTGGGGGAGATCGCCAAGGTGGACCCGGACCTGCCGATGGGCACGTTTCCGCTGCCGATGACGGAGGAGCCCGGGCAGGCCGCCGCCCGCGTCAACCTCGACCTCGCGCTGTGGATCCCCACCGCCTCCAGCCGCCAGGGGGCCGCCCGAGAGCTGCTGCAGTGGCTGATGAGCCCGGAGGTGATCGCGCGCTACAACGCCGACAACCTGGCGACCTCGCCGCTGCTGGAGGCCGAGCCGCTGCGCGACCCCCGCCTGGTGGGCCTGCAGCCCGCGCTGGAGGCCGGGCGCATCTACCAGGGCGCGAACACCTACGTCCCGCTGACGATCCCGCTCGGCAACTACCTGCAGGAGGCGGTGCGCTCCGGCGACGGGGCCACGCTGCTGCGCCGCATCGACGAGGACTGGGCCAGGCTCGCGGCCCGCTCGGCCGCCTGACCCGCCCGCCGCAGACCGAAGGAGATCCCGTGGCCACCGTCTCCACCCACCGGCTGCGCACCCGCGCGCGCACGGCCGGCGGCGACCTCGCCGTCACCGGCCGCAGCGCGCCCCGGCGCCGGCCCGACCTCACCTCGCACCTGTTCCTGCTGCCCGCCGTCGCCCTGTTCACCCTCTTCATCACCGTGCCGGCGCTCGTCGGCGCGGTGATCAGCCTCACCGACTACGTCGGGTACGGGGAGTGGGAGTTCATCGGGCTGGCCAACTACGCGGTGCTCTTCCGCGACCCGAACGTCCTGCAGTCGTACGCCTTCACCCTCGGCTTCTCCGTCGTGACGGTCGTCCTGGTCAACGTCGTCGCCCTGGCGCTGGCGCTGGGCCTGAACGCGCGCATCCACCTGAAGACCGCGCTGCGCGGGGTGTTCTTCCTCCCCATGGTCGTCTCCGGCATCGTCATCGCCTTCGTCTTCAACTACCTCTTCTCCAGCTCGCTGCCCGCCCTGGCCGGCGCCCTGGGGATCTCCTGGCTGCAGGAGAGCCTCATCGCCAACCCCGACCTCGCCTGGGTGGCCGTCGTCCTCGTCACCGCCTGGCAGGCGGTGCCCAGCGCCCTGATCATCTACCTGGCCGGCCTGCTGGCCGTGCCGGAGGAGGTCTACGAGGCCGCCGCCCTGGACGGCGCCTCCGCCTGGCGGCAGTTCCGGTCGGTGACCCTGCCGCTGGTGGCCGGGTACGTCGTCATCAACACCGTGCTCGGCTTCAAGAACTTCCTCAACGCCTACGACGTCATCGTCGGCCTGACCGACGGCGGCCCGGGCACCGCCACCCGCAGCGTCGCCATGACCATCTTCACCGGCTTCACCAGCGGCGACTACGCCTACCAGATGGCCAACGCGGTGGTCTTCTTCGTGCTCACCGTCGTCGTCTCCGTCCTGCAGCTGCAGATCATCCGCCGCCGAGGGGTGTCGCTCTGATGACCACCGTCGATCCCGCCACCGTCGCCGCCGCCTCGCGCGGCGCCGCGCCCCGCCGCGAGCTGGAGGTCGTCGGCACCCGCCGCCGCGGGCGCGGCTGGGGCCTGACCGCCCTGCTGGCCCTGGCCTCCCTGACCGTGCTGGTGCCGCTGTACTTCGCCGTCGTCATGGCGTTCAAGACGCCCGAGCAGGCCGTGCGGGGCACCGGCTTCGCGCCGCCGTGGCCGCTGAACTGGGCCAGCTTCGCCGACGCCTGGACGCTGACCGGCTTCGCCCGCGCCTTCGCCGTCTCGACCCTGGTCACCGCCGCCAGCGTCGCCGGGTGCCTGCTGCTGGCCTCCTGGGCGTCCTACGCCATCGTGCGCAACTGGGAGCACCGCCTCTTCCGCTACTCCTACGTGTACCTGCTGGCCGCGATGTTCATCCCGTTCCCGGTGGTGGCGCTGCCCCAGGTCAAGCTCACCGCCCTGCTCGGCCTGGACGACCCCGGCGGCGTGGCCCTGCTGCACGTGATGTTCCAGCTCTCCTTCAGCGTCCTGCTGTACTCCGCCTTCCTGCGCTCGGTGCCGGCCGAGCTGGAGGAGAGCGCCCGCATGGACGGCGCCAGCACCTGGCAGGTGTTCTGGCGCATCGTCTTCCCGCTGCTGGCCCCGATGAACGCCACCGTCGGCATCTTCGCCTTCCTGGCCAGCTGGAACGACTACATGATGCCGTCGCTGATCACCGCCGACCAGACGCTGCAGACCATCCCCGTCGTGCAGAAGATCTTCCAGCTGGCCTTCTCCACCGACTACAACGTCGCCTTCGCCTCGTACCTCATGGCCATGGCCCCCACGATCGTCGTCTACGTCCTGGCGCAGCGCTGGGTGATGAGCGGGGTGACCCGCGGCGCGATCAAGTGAGCCCCACCGGGCCGCGAGCGGGGGAGCACCGGGGCGCTCCCGGGGTGCCGCGGGCACGGCGCCGGTGCAAGGTGGGTCCGTGAGCGAACCCAGCACCGAGCCCATCGACCCCGACGGCGACCCCGCCGAGCTCAACCCCCGCGACCTGCGGGGGGTGAGCACCGGTGACGGCGCCGCCGCCGACCCCGGCGCCGGGGACGACCCCGACGCCGACCCCGAGCAGCTGAACCCGCGCGACGACGCCTGAGCGGCCCGCGCCCCGGCCCCGGCCGGGGCCGGGGCGCCCCGGCGCGCCCCCCGCGTGGACGAGGCGCGCCCGGTGCGCGTACGGTGCCCGTGTGGCTCGACGGGAGACCCTCCTCCTTCGCCGCCGCGGCGGGGCCAGCTAGGCCGGTCCCCCCGTCGCGGGACCTCGTCGTGCGCGCCGGCCGAGCACACCCGGGCACGCGTGGAGGAGACCAGAGCCGTGGAGAACACCCAGAAGCCGTCGTCGATGCCGTACCACCGGTACCGCCCGTTCCACGAGCAGATCGCCGTGGACCTGCCGGACCGCACCTGGCCCGGCAAGCGCATCACGCAGGCGCCGCGCTGGTGCGCGGTGGACCTGCGCGACGGCAACCAGGCCCTCATCGACCCGATGAACGCCGAGCGCAAGCTGCGGATGTTCAAGCTGCTGGTCGAGATGGGCTACAAGGACGTCGAGGTGGGCTTCCCCTCGGCCAGCCGCACCGACTTCGACTTCGTGCGCACCCTCATCGAGCAGGACCTGATCCCCGACGACGTGCGGATCCAGGTGCTGACCCAGGCGCGCGAGCACCTCATCGAGCGCACCTACGAGTCCCTGCGCGGGGCGAAGCAGGCCATCGTGCACCTGTACAACTCCACCTCGGTGCTGCAGCGGCGCGTGGTGTTCGGGATGGACCAGGACGGCATCGTCGACCTGGCCCTGCAGGGGGCGCGGCTGTGCCGCAAGTACGAGGAGACGGTCCCGGGCACCACCGTCTACTACGAGTACTCCCCGGAGTCGTACACCGGCACCGAGCTGGAGTTCGCCCGGCGCATCTGCGACGCCGTCGTGGACGTCTTCGAGCCCGCGCCCGACCGCAAGGTCATCGTCAACCTGCCGGCCACGGTGGAGATGACGACGCCCAACGTGTACGCGGACTCCATCGAGTGGATGTCGCGCAACCTGGCCCGGCGCGAGGACCTGCTGATCTCGCTGCACCCGCACAACGACCGCGGCACCGGCGTCGCGGCGGCCGAGCTGGGCTACCTGGCGGGCGCGGACCGCATCGAGGGCTGCCTGTTCGGCAACGGCGAGCGCACCGGCAACGTCGACCTGGTCACCCTGGGGCTGAACCTCTTCAGCCAGGGCGTCGACCCGCAGATCGACTTCTCCGACATCGACCGGATCCGCCGCACCGTCGAGCACTGCAACCAGCTGCCGGTGGGCGAGCGCGTCCCCTACGGCGGCGACCTCGTCTTCACCGCCTTCTCCGGCTCGCACCAGGACGCCATCAAGAAGGGCCTGGAGGCGATGGAGCGCGACGCCGCCGCCGCCGGGCGCGGCGTGGACGAGGTGGAGTGGGCGGTGCCGTACCTGCCCGTCGACCCCAAGGACGTCGGGCGCAGCTACGAGGCCGTGATCCGGGTGAACTCCCAGTCCGGCAAGGGCGGGGTCGCCTACCTGCTCAAGAGCGAGCACCAGCTGGACCTGCCGCGTCGGCTGCAGATCGAGTTCAGCCGCGTGGTGCAGGAGCGCACCGACGCGCAGGGCGGGGAGGTCTCCGCGGCGGAGATCTACGCCATCTTCGCCGACGAGTACCTGCCCTCGTCCTCGCCCTCGGGCACCCCCGACTGGGGCCGCTTCGCGCTGCGCGCGACCCGCTCGGTCAGCGAGGTCGACGGCCTGGACGCCCTCGAGGTCGACCTGCTCGACGCCGGCGCCGTCAGCACGGTCTCCGGCACGGGCAACGGCCCCATCGCCGCCTTCTGCGCGGCGCTGGCCTCGCTGGCCGCGGCGCCGGTGGACGTGCGCGTGCTCGACTACGCCGAGCACGCCCTCTCCGCGGGCGGCGACGCGCGCGCGGCCGCCTACGTCGAGTGCGCCGTGGGCGAGCGCGTCCTGTGGGGCGTGGGCGTGGACGCCAACATCACCACCGCCTCGCTCAAGGCGATCGTCTCCGCCGTCAACCGCGCCCTGCGCTGACGGCTCCGCCCCGCCGCCCGCTCCACCGGGGGCGGCGGGGCGCCCGCGGGCCGTTGAACACGCACGCACCCGGTGTTCCGGCTGCGCGGGCCCCCGGCGCGGTTAAGATCAGTCACCATCCGTGCTCGACCGCGCACGGAACAGGAGGGCGATCGACGTGGGCAGCGCTGGACCCGCCGTGCGGGCGGCCGGGGGCGAGCTGGAGCCCTTCGGCCCCTTCGGCCCCTTCGACGCGCTCGCGGAGGCCGCGCACCGGCTCTACCTCGACGGCTACGGCGAGCGCGCCGTGCACGCCGCCCGCGAGGGCCTGGTGCTGTGCGAGGCCGCCGGCGACGAGCGCACCGCCCGGTACCTGCAGTTCATCTGCTGCGTCGCCCTGCACCAGCTCGGCCGGGCCGCCGAGGCCGCCGAGGAGGCCGGGCACCTGCTGCACCGCCTGGGCCCGCGCGCCGACCCCGTCTGGCGCGCCAAGGCCCTGTCGCTGCTGGCCGAGGCGCGCGTGGACCTGGGCATGACCGCGCTGGCGATGGACCACCTCGCCGAGGCGCAGCTGATCGTCACCGCCCAGCCGGTGCGCACCTACGACCACCTCTCGGCCACCATGTCCGTGGCCCTGGCGCTGCGGGCGCTGGCGCTGTTCGAACCCGCCGACGAGCTGATGCACCTGATGCTCGGGCTGTCCTTCCCGCCCCCGCGCGTGCAGCTGAACGTCGTGCAGGAGGCCGCCGTGCTGGAGGTCTCCTGGGGCGCGATGCTCGACGTGGTCGGCCGCGGGGGCGAGAGCGGCCCGCGCTACGCGCGCGCCCTGGAGCACGCCGCGCGCATGCGCGAGCTGGCCGACCGCGTCGGCTACCCGGAGATGCGCGCGCGCGCCGACGCCGTGGAGGGCTTCGTGCTGCACCGCACCGGCGAGCCGGACCTGGCCGGCGCCCGCCTGCGCGCCGCGGCCGCCGCCTTCCGCCAGCGCGAGGAGCTGGTCGAGACGCAGATCGCGCGCGTGGGCCTGGCCCTGTCGCGCTCGCGCGCCGGCGACGACGAGGGCGCGCGCGAGCTGCTCGCCGCCGTGCAGCGCACCTCCTCCAGCACCCAGCTGGACGTGTGGGGGCTGACGGCCCTGAAGGTGCGCGCCGAGACCGCCGTGCGCCACCACGGCGGCCACGACGCCGTCGACGCCCTGGGCGAGCTGGCGCGCATCTCCCTGTCGCGGCTGTGGGAGGACCGCGAGAGCCGCTTCGAGGCGCTGCAGGACCGCATCCGCCAGCACGCGATGGCCGAGCAGGTCGAGCGGCAGGGCCGCGCCGCGCTCGAGGACCCCATGACGGGCCTGGGCAACCGCCGGCGCCTGCAGCAGCTGCTGGAGCGCCCCGACCAGCGCTTCGGCGCCGTCCTGGTGGACCTGGACGGGCTGCGCGCGGTCAACGAGGAGCGCGGCCCGGACGTCGGCGACGCCGTGCTGCGCCGGGTGGCGGCCCTGCTGCGGGCCGGCTCGCGCGAGGACGACGTGCTGGTGCGCTACGGCGGCGACGAGTTCGTCGTCCTGCTGCCCGCCGACGGCGCCGACGGCGCCGACCCGCAGGCGCCCGCCGTGGCCGCGCGCCTGCTGGCGGCCGTGCGCGAGGAGCCGTGGGGGGGGCTGGCCACCGGCCTGCGGGTGACGGCCTCGCTGGGCGCGGCGGGCCCCGCCCCGGCGGCCGAGGCGCTGGCCGCGGCCGACGCGGCCTGCGCGCGCGCCCGCCGCGCCGGCGGCGACCGCCTCGAGCTGGCCTGAGCCGCCCGGCGCTGCGCGGCGCCGGTGTCGGTGGTGGCGCCTAGGGTGGCGGCGTGGGTGGGATCGGGGGACCGCGCAGCTACCGCGACGAGGCGGTCGTGCTGCGCACCACCACCTTCGGCGAGGCGGACCGCGTCATCACGCTGCTGACCCGCCACCACGGGCGCGTGCGGGCCGTGGCCAAGGGCGTGCGGCGCACCTCCTCGCGCTTCGGCGCCCGGCTGGAGCCGTTCACGTGCGTGGACGTGCAGCTGCACCGCGGGCGCAGCCTCGACGTCGTCACACAGGTCGACGTCCTGGCCCCGCTGGGCGCGGTGCTCGCCGCCGACTACGGCCTCTACACCGCCGGGCACGCCGTGCTGGAGACCGCCGAGCGCTTCACCGAGGTCGAGGGGGAGAGCAGCACCCAGCAGTACCTGCTGCTGGTGGGGGCGCTGCGCACCCTGGCCCGGCGCGAGCACGCCGCCCCGATGGTCCTGGACGCCTTCCTGCTGCGCTCCCTGGCCGTGGCCGGCTACGCGGCCAGCTTCGCCGACTGCGCCCGCTGTGGCGCCCCCGGCCCGCACCGCGCCTTCTCCGTGCCCGCCGGCGGCGCGGTGTGCCCGGTGTGCCGCCCCCCGGGCTCGGCCGCCCCCGACCCGCGCACGCTGCAGCTGCTCTCCGCGCTGCTCACGGGCGACTGGGCCGCGGCCGACACCGCCGACGGGCGCTGCCGCGACGAGGCCAGCGGCCTGGTGGCCGCGTTCCTGCAGTGGCACCTCGAGCGCGGCATCCGCTCGCTGCGGCACGTCGAGCGCGTCTGAGCGCCACCCCACCCGCCACCCCGCCCCACCCGCCACCGCGCCCGCCCCGCCCGCCGCCCCGTCCCCAGCGCCGCCGTGCCAAGCTCGGGGCCCGTGAGCACCCTGGGCCGACGCACCGCCGCCCGCCGCGCCGCCGCGGCGCAGCCCCGCACCGTCGTGGCGCCGCCGCCGCACCCCTCCGGGGCCCGGGCGCCGCAGCTGCCGCCGGAGCTGGTGCCCCGCCACGTCGCGATCGTCATGGACGGCAACGGCCGCTGGGCCAACCAGCGCGGCCTGCCGCGCAACGAGGGCCACAAGCGCGGGGAGGCGTCCCTGCTCGACGTCGTCGCCGGGGCCATCGAGGTCGGGGTGACCCACGTGTCCGCGTGGGCCTTCTCCACGGAGAACTGGAAGCGCAGCCCCGACGAGGTGCGCTTCCTCATGGGCTTCAACCGCGACGTCATCCGCCGCCGCCGCGACGAGATGCACTCCTGGGGCGTGCGGGTGCGCTGGGCCGGGCGCCGCCCGCGCCTGTGGCGCAGCGTCGTCAGCGAGCTGGAGGCCGCCGAGGAGCTGACCCGCGACAACACCGTGTGCACCCTGACGATGTGCGTCAACTACGGCGGGCGCGCCGAGATCGCCGACGCCGCGCGCGCCATCGCCCGCGAGGCCGCCGCCGGCCGGCTGGACCCCGAGCGCGTCGACGAGCGCACCGTGGCGCGCTTCCTCGACGAGCCCGACATGCCCGACGTGGACCTGTTCTGGCGCTCCTCCGGTGAGCAGCGCACCTCCGGGTTCCTGCCGTGGCAGTCCACCTACGCCGAGATGGTCTTCTCCGACGTGCTCTGGCCCGACGTGGACCGGCGCGCGCTGTGGGCGGCGATCGAGACCTACGCCGGGCGCGAGCGCCGCTACGGCGGCGCCGTCGACGCCCCCGACGCCCCCGGCACGTCGGGCGCCCCCGGCACCGGGCCGGCCTGAGCGGGCGGGGGAGCGCGGTGGGCACGGTCGTGGGGCGCGAGGTGCGCTCGGCGCTGCGCTGGGGGCTGCAGCACGGCCTGCCGCGCGTGGCGGTTCGGCGCGGGGCGCGCGAGGGGGACCTGCAGTCGCTGCTGCTGGCCGACCCGGCCACCTGGCGCGAGCCGTACGCGTTCCACGAGCGCGTCCGCGCGGCCGGGCCGCTGCTCGACGGGGCCTTCACCAGCATGAGCGCCTCGCACGCGGCGGTGCGGGAGGTGCTCGGCAGCCCGGACTTCGGCGTCAGCGCCGTGCACGACGTGCCGGTGCCGCAGCTGCGGCCGCTGGCCGCCTGGACCGAGCGCGACCGGCCCGTGCACCCGGTCGAGCCGCCCTCCATGCTCGCGGTGGACCCGCCCGAGCACACCCGCTACCGGCGCCTGGTCTCGAAGGTGTTCACCGCCCGGGCGGTGGAGGGGCTGCGCCCGCGGGTGGAGGGGATCGCCGCGCAGCTGCTCGACGAGCTCGCCGCGCGCGGGCCGGGGGCCGACGCGGTGCGCGACTACGCGCTGCGGCTGCCGGTGGCCGTCATCGCCGAGCTGCTGGGCGTGCCCGCGCACCGGCGCGAGGAACTGCGCGCCTTCGAGGCGGGCCTGGCCGGCACCCTGGAGGTCGCCGCCGGCTGGCGCGAGCACCGCGCCGTCGAGGTGGCGCTGCGCGGCTTCGACGCCTGGATCGCCCGGCACCTGGAGCAGCTGCGCCGCCAGCCGGGCCCGGACCTGCTCAGCGGCCTGGTCGCCGCCACCGACGACGAGGGCGGCGGGCGGCTGTCCGAGCGCGAACTGCGCGCCACCGCCGGGCTGCTGCTGGCCGCCGGGTTCGAGACGACGGTCAACCTGCTCGGCTCGGCCACCCACCTGCTGCTGGAGCACCCCGACCAGCTGGCGCTGGTCCGCGCCGACCCCGCCCTGTGGCCGGGGGTCGTGGAGGAGTCGCTGCGCCTGGAGGCGCCCGTGCAGCTGACCTCGCGCCGCGCGCTGCGCGCGACCACCGTCGCCGGGCGGCCCGTGCCGGCCGGCCGGCGGGTCGTGCTGCTGCTCGGCGCCGCCGGCCGCGACCCCCTCGTCTTCGACGACCCGGCCCGCTTCGACGTGCGCAGGCCCAACGCCCGCGAGCACCTCGCCTTCTCCGCCGGCCGGCACTTCTGCCTCGGGGCGGCGCTGGCCCGCCTGGAGGGCGAGGTGGGCCTGCGCGCGCTCTTCGAGCGCTTCCCCGGCCTGCGGCTGCGGACGGGGGCGCGGCGCACCACCACCCGGGTGCTGCGCGGCTGGCGCAGACTGCCCGTGGACCCGGGGGAGCCGGTGGAGGCCCGTCAGAGCTCGGCGTGACCCTCCAGGTAGGGCACGCACGAGCCCACCAGGTGCACCCGGTCGCCGACCAGCCGGCAGGTCAGCTCCCCGCCGCGCGGCGACGCCTGGTGGGCGAACAGGGTGGTCCGGCCCGTGCGCGCGGCCCAGAACGGCGCCAGGGCGCAGTGCGCCGCCCCGGTCACCGGGTCCTCCGGGACCCCCTTGGCGGGGGCGAAGTAGCGGCTGACGACGTCGTGGGGGCCGTCGCCGGGGGCGGTGACCACGACCCCGGTGCGCTCCAGGCGGGCCACGGCGGCCGGGTCCGGCGCCAGCGCGCGCACGTCGGCGGCGGTGGGCAGCAGCACGAGGTAGTTGCCCCCGTCGGTGGTGTGGACCTCCACCGGCGCCGCCCCCAGCGCGGCCGCCAGCCCCGCCGGCTCCGGCACCGGGCGCACGGTGCGCGCCGGCAGGTCCAGCCGGTAGGCGCCGCCCTCGCGCTCGACGGTCAGCGGACCGCTGGCGGTGTCGAAGACGACGTCCGCCCGGCCGGGCTCGAGGCGCTCGAGGACCACCGCGCCCGAGGCCAGCGTGGCGTGCCCGCACAGCGGCACCTCCAGCACGGGGGTGAACCAGCGCAGCCGGTACCGCCCGCCGGGCGAGGCGGGCGGGACGAGGAACGCCGTCTCGGCGAGGTTGTTCTCCGCGGCGACCGCCTGCAGCAGCGCGTCGTCGGGGAAGTCGTCCAGCACGAGCACCGCGGCCGGGTTGCCGGCGAAGCGGCGGGTCGTGAAGGCGTCGAGCTGGAAGAACGGCACGCGCACGCCCGCACGGTAGCGGTGCGCCGGGCCCGGGCGGCGGTGCCCGAGGATGGTGGGGTGAGCACCTCTTCCGACGCGGCCCGCGAGGCGCCGCGCTCGTACAAGCTGCGCCGCGGCCGGATGAGCACCGCGCGGCTCGAGGCGCTGCGCGAGCACCCCGCCTCCCGCGCCGTGCCCGGCGGCGACGGCCCGCTGGACCTGCCCGCGCTCTTCGGCGAGGGCGTGCCCGTCGTGCTGGAGATCGGCTTCGGCACCGGCGGCAGCACCCTGGAGATGGCGCAGGCCGACCCGGGCACCGGTGTGCTCGCCGTGGACGTGCACACCCCCGGGGTGGCCGCGCTGCTCGTGGGCCTGCACGAGCGCGGCCTGGGTAACGTGCGGGTGCTCGAGGGCGACGGGCGGCTGCTGCTGCGCGAGCGCGTGCCGCCGGGCGCCCTGGCCGGGGTGCGGGTGTACTTCCCCGACCCCTGGCCCAAGCCGCGCCACCACAAGCGGCGCCTGGTCGACGCCGCCTTCGCGGCCCTGGTGGCCGACCGCCTCGCGCCCGGCGGGCTGCTGCACGTGGCCACCGACTGGGAGCCGTACGCGCAGCAGGTGGCCGCCGTGCTGGCCGCCGAGCCGGGGCTGGAGCTGCAGGAGGGGCGCGAGCGCCCGCCGTGGCGCCCGCTGACCCGCTTCGAGGAGCGCGGCCTGCGGCGCGGGCACGCGGTCACCGACCTGCTCGCCCGCCGGCCCGGCCCGGCCGCCGCGCGCCCCGCGACGGCGGACGGCCCGCCCGCGCCCTGAGCGGGGCGCGAGCGGGCCGTCCGGCACCGGCGACGGCTCAGCCGGTGTTGCGCATCCCGGCGGCGATGCCGTTGATCGTCAGCAGCAGCGCCCGGCGCAGCGCCGGGTCCACGCCCTCGCCGGCGGCGCGGGCGCGCGCCAGCAGGCTGACCTGCAGCGCGTGCAGCGGCGCGAGGTAGGCGTCGCGCAGCTCCAGCGTGCGCCGCAGCACCGGCGCGCCCTCCAGCAGCGACTCCTGCCCGGTCACCCACAGCACCTGCTCCAGGGTGCGGGCGTGCTCCTCGCGGATGACGTCGAAGGCGCCGCGCTGCCCGGCGGGCACCAGCTCCTCGACGTAGTGCGCCGCGATGCCCAGGTCCGTCTTGGCCAGCGTCATCTGCACGTTGGAGACGAAGCTGCGGAAGAAGTGCCAGCTGGCGTACATCTCGCGCAGCTCCTCGCCGCGCCCGTCCGCGCGCGCCGCCGCCAGCCCCGAGCCCACGCCGAACCAGCCGGGCACGTTGATGCGGCTCTGCGTCCAGCCGAACACCCACGGGATGGCCCGCAGGTCCTCCAGGCCGCCGGTGCCGCCGGGGCGGCGCGAGGGGCGTGAGCCGATGTTGAGGTTGCCCAGCTCCTCCACCGGGGTGGCCGCCAGGAAGAAGGGCACCAGGCCCGGGTCGCGCACTAGCGAGCGGTAGGCGCGCTGACCGGCCGCGGCCAGCACGTCCATGGTGCCGTCCCAGGCGTCGAGGACGTCGTCGCCCAGGCGCGAGCTGCGGTGCAGCGTGGACGCCTCCAGCGCGGCGGCCAGCGCCACCTCCAGGTTGTGCCGGGCCAGGCGCGGCTGCACGTACTTGTCGGAGATCACCTCGCCCTGCTCGGTGACCTTGATGGGCCCGTCCAGGGTGCCGTACGGCTGCGCCAGGATCGCCTCCCCGGTGGGGCCGCCGCCGCGCCCCACCGAGCCGCCGCGGCCGTGGAAGAGGCGCAGCACCACGCCGTGCCGGCGCGCCACGTCGCGCAGCGCCCGCTGCGCGCGGTGGATCTGCCAGCGCGAGGCGGCGATGCCGGCGTCCTTGGAGGAGTCCGAGTAGCCGAGCATGATCTCCTGCACGTCGCCGCGGGCGGCGACCACGCGGCGGTAGGAGGGGTCCGAGAGCAGCCCCTCCAGCAGCTCCTCGGCCGCCTCCAGCTCGGTGACCGTCTCGAACAGCGGCACGAAGCCGATGCGCGCGACGTCGCCGGGCCCGGCGCCGTCGCCGCGCCCGCCGTCGGCCAGGTCCACCAGGCCCACCTCGCGGGCCAGGACCACCACGGCCAGCAGGTCGTCCACGCCCTGCGTCATGGAGACGATGTAGCTCTCCACCGCGTCGTCGCCGTAGCGGTCCAGGCTGGCGCGGATCGTGGCGAACAGGTGCATGACCTGCGCCGGCGTGCCCGTCAGCGAGCGCACCGCGGCGCCGATGAGCGGGCGGTGCCCGGCCAGCTCCCGGCTCAGCAGCCGCCGGCGCGAGTCGCGGTCCAGCGAGGCGTACGGCTGCACCAGCTCGCCCAGGCGGTCGTAGACGGCCGCCAGCGCGGCGTGGTGGCGCTCGGCGTGCTCGCGCACGTCCAGCGTGGCCAGGCCGAAGCCGACGGCGTGCGCGGTGCGCAGCAGGCGCGCCACCGACCCCTCGGCCACCAGGTCGCCGTCGTTGGCGCGCAGGGAGTCCTGCAGCAGGCGCAGCTCGGCCGCGAACTCCTCGGGCCCGGAGTAGTCCAGGCCCGGCACGTGCTCGCCGCCCGAGCGCAGCCGCGCGCGGGTGCCCTCCAGCCGGGCCAGCGCGTAGGAGAGCTTGAAGCGGTACGGCTCCTCGCCGTTGAGGCGCTCGCGGTCGGCGCGCACCTCCGGCAGCAGGTGCGCGTCGCGCTCGAGGGAGGCGGCCAGCTCCGCGGAGACGCCCACGACCTGCGTGGAGGCCGCCAGCTCGGTGCGCAGCTCGCGCACCGCGGCCGAGAGCACGTCCAGGGCGGCCTCGTGCATGAGGCCGAGCACCTCCAGCGTCACCTCGGGGGTGACGTTGGGGTTGCCGTCGCGGTCGCCGCCGACCCAGCTGCCGAAGCGCAGCGGGCGCGCGCCCGCGGGCAGGTCCAGCCCCGCGTGCGCCAGGCCGACCTCGAGGTCCTCCAGCAGGTCCGGCAGGACGTCGGCGGACAGGGTGCGCAGGTAGTGCAGCGCCGAGCGGGCCTCGTCGGCCGGGCGGGGCCGCTCCACGCGCAGCTCGTCGGTCTGCCACAGCAGGTCCACCAGCTCGGCCAGGCGGCGCCGACCGCGCTCGGCGTCCACGGCGCGCTGCTGCGGGTCCTCGCTGGCCTCGACGATGGCCGTGATGCGCAGCAGCAGGTCCAGCACCGAGCGGCGGCTGGACTCGGTGGGGTGGGCGGTGAAGACCGGGCGCAGCTGCAGGCGCCCGAGCACCTCGCGCACCTCGCGCGGGTCGGCGTCGCCGGCGGTGACGGCCTCGTGCAGGCGCTGCACGGCCGCGCTCAGCCCGCCGGCGGGCTGGCGCGAGAGCTCCAGGCCGCGGTGCACCTGCTCGGAGGCGTTGGCCAGCTGGAAGTACGCGGTGAACGCGCGCGCCAGCACGATCGCGGTGCGGTCGTCCACGCCGGAGAGCAGCTCCGCCAGCTTCGCGCCGTCGTCGGGCTCGCGCGCCAGGGCCCGCACCTGCTCGACCAGGTCGAGCAGGTCGGCGCCCTCGTGGCGGGTCAGGGACTCGCCGAGCAGCTCGCCGAGCCGGCGCACGGAGGCGCGCAGCGCCGCGTGGCCCTCGTCGGAGGAGACGCCGTCGACGGCCAGGGGACCGTGGGTGGGGGTTTCGGTGCGCGTGCTCATGACTGCTGGCCTTCGCCTCCCTGCCGGTGCCGGGTCGACGCTGACTCCGTCACGCTGCTGCTGCCGTGGACCGCCGGCCCGCCGTACCGGCCGGCGGGCCGCACCGGCCCGGACGGGTCGGTGCGCGCAGTCTTGCGCGTCCGGTGCCCCGGCGGGAAGCCGGGGCGGTGACGGGCGCGCCCGGCAGGGGGCGCCGGCCCCCCGGCGCCGGCCCCCGGCGCCCGGCGCCGGTGCGGCGCCGGTCCTCAGGAACCGGCGGCGGCGGCCTTCAGCTTCGAGCCGGCGGTCAGCTTCGCGCCGAAGGAGGCGGCGATCTCCAGCGTCTCGCCGGTGCGCGGGTTGCGGCCGGTGCGGGCGGCGCGCTCGACGCGCTCGACCGTCATCAGGCCGGGCAGCTTGACCGCGTCGCCCCGGCCGACGGCCTCGAGCAGCACGTCGCCGAAGGCGCTGAGCACCGAGTCCGCGTCGGCCTGCGAGACGCCGCTGCGCTCGGCGACGGCGGTGATCAGTTCGGAGCGGTTCACGGGTTCTCCCGGGGTGGTGGGGGACAGGTCGGCACGCGACGTTACCCGCCGTCACGCCGGGCGCCCCGCAGGGGCGGTCGCGCGGCGCGCCGGGAGGGGCCCGGGAGGGGCCCGGGCAAGGGTCCGGGCTCAGGCGTGCTCGTCCGCGGCGGGCCGGTCGGCGGGGGGCGCGGCCGCGGCGCTGCACGGCGCGCACACGCCGAAGACCTCCACGACGTGCTCGACCTGGGTGAAGCCGTGCTCGGCGCCGGTGCGCCGCGCCCAGGCCTCCACCTGCGGGCCCTCGACCTCCACCGTGCGCCCGCACGAGCGGCACACGAGGTGGTGGTGGTGCCCGGTGCTGCAGCGGCGGTAGACGGCCTCGCCGTCGTCGGTGCGCAGCACGTCCACGTCGCCGTCCTCGGCCAGGGCCTGCAGCGCCCGGTAGACGGTGGCCAGGCCCACGCTGTCGCCGCGGGCGCGCAGGCGCGCGTGCAGCTCCTGCGCGGAGAGGAAGGCCTGGGCCTCGTCGAGCAGGGCGGAGACCGCCGAGCGCTGACGGGTGGACCGGCGGGCCGGGGTGCTCACGGCTGCTCCTCTCGCCGCGCCGGGCGCCCCCTGCGCCCGCGTACCGCGAGCTGCGACTGTACGTCACCGCCCGCCCGCGCGGCGGTCGCGTCCGCTCAGCGCGTAGCCTCGTCAGCGCCCCGCCACCGGGCGGGGCGCCGCGCCGCACGGTGGCGCGGCCCGGTCCGCCGACACCCAGCCGGATGGAGATCTCGCGTGGCCCAGCCCAGCTCCGCCTCCCGACTCGACGCCGTCACCAACCTCGCCAAGCGCCGCGGGTTCGTCTTCCCCAGCGGGGAGATCTACGGCGGGACGCGCTCCGCCTGGGACTACGGTCCGCTCGGCGTGGAGCTGAAGGAGAACATCAAGCGCCAGTGGTGGCGCACGATGGTCTCCTCGCGCGACGACGTCGTCGGCCTGGACTCCTCGGTGATCCTGCCGCGGCGCGTGTGGGAGGCCTCCGGGCACGTGGCCGTCTTCACCGACCCGCTGGTGGAGTCGCTCGTCACGCACAAGCGCTACCGCGCCGACCACCTGCTCGAGGCGTACGAGGCCAAGCACGGGCACCCGCCGGTCAACGGCCTGGCGGACGTGGTCGACCCCGACACCGGCGTGCGCGGGCAGTGGACCGAGCCGCGCGAATTCTCCGGCCTGATGAAGACGTACCTGGGGCCGGTGGTCGACGAGGAGGGCCTGCACTACCTGCGGCCCGAGACCGCGCAGGGCATCTTCGTCAACTTCGCCAACGTCATGGGCTCGGCGCGCAAGAAGCCGCCGTTCGGCATCGGCCAGATCGGCAAGAGCTTCCGCAACGAGATCACCCCGGGCAACTTCATCTTCCGCACCCGCGAGTTCGAGCAGATGGAGATGGAGTTCTTCGTCGAGCCCGGCACCGACGAGACCTGGCACCAGTACTGGCTCGACGAGCGCATGTCCTGGTACGTGGGACTGGGCATCGACCCGGGCAACCTGCGCTTCTTCGAGCACCCGCAGGAGAAGCTGTCGCACTACTCCAAGCGCACCGTGGACATCGAGTACCGCTTCGGCTTCACGGGCTCGGAGTGGGGCGAGCTGGAGGGCATCGCCAACCGCACCGACTACGACCTGTCGACGCACTCGCGCGAGTCCGGCGTGGACCTGTCCTACTTCGACCAGGCCAAGGGCGAGCGCTGGACCCCGTACGTCATCGAGCCCGCGGCCGGCCTGACCCGCTCGCTCATGGCGTTCCTGGTCGACGCCTACTCCGAGGACGAGGCGCCCAACACCAAGGGCGGGGTCGACAAGCGCACCGTGCTGCGCCTGGACCACCGCCTGGCGCCGGTGAAGGCGGCCGTCTTCCCCCTCTCGCGCAACGAGCAGCTCTCGCCGAAGGCGCGCGACCTGGCCACCGAGCTGCGCACGCACTGGAACGTGGAGTTCGACGACGCGGGCGCGATCGGGCGGCGCTACCGCCGCCACGACGAGGTCGGCACGCCGTACTGCATCACCGTGGACTTCGACACCCTCGAGGACCAGGCCGTGACCATCCGCGAGCGCGACACGATGGCGCAGGAGCGGGTGGGCCTGGGCCAGGTCGCCGGCTGGCTGGGCAGCCGCCTGCTGGGGGCCTGAGGACCGGGCCCGGGCACCGCCGCGCCCGCGCGAGCGCGGCGGTGCCCGGTGACGGGGGGTTCCGGAAGCCTTGCGGAAAGGTGCTCAGGCGCCCTACGTTCTGCTGCGGCCCCGACACCCAGGGTCTTCTCAGCTACGAGGAGGTAGCTCGTGCAGCTCTCCGAGCCCCGTCCCACCCGTTCGCGCCGGGCGCGCCGCCTGACCGCCACCGCGCTGGCCGCCACCGCGGTCGCCGCTCTCGCCACCGGCCCGGCGCAGGCGAAGAACCCCACCCCCGAGGTGGTCACCAGCACCCAGAGCGGCGGGAAGTCCGTCAGCTTCACCTTCGACGACGGCCCCAACGGCGACGACCCCTACGACGCGCAGGACGCGAACGAGACGGCCGCGCTGCTGGACGTGCTGCGCGAGAACCGCGTCAAGGCCACGTTCTGCCTCTGGGGCGACCACGTGCAGCAGTACCCGGACCTGGTGCGCCGCATCGCGGCCGAGGGCCACACCCTGTGCAACCACACCATGCACCACGACTTCATGGGCGCGAAGGACCCTGAGGCCATCCGCGCGGAGCTGCGCGAGACCAGCGCCCTGATCCGCTCGATCGTGCCGAACGCGAAGATCCCCTTCTTCCGCGCCCCCTACGGCGACTGGGGCGCCGACGGGCGCGTGGCGCGCGTGGCCGCCGAGGAGGGCATGCAGCCGCTGGGCTGGCGCTTCGTCATCTCCGACTGGGAGCCGGCCACCGCCGAGCAGCTCGCCCAGCGGGTGCGCGACCAGCTCACCCCCGGTGCCGTGGCGCTCATGCACGACGGCGGCGGCGACCGCACGCCTACCGTCGACGCGGTGGCCACGCTCATCCCGGAGCTGAAGGCCGCCGGCTGGCACTTCTCCCAGCCGGAGATCCGCGTCACCACCGCCGAGACCGGGCGCTGAGGGGGTGCGGACCGTGGCCACCACCCGCACCCGGCGCCTGCGCGCCGTCGCCCTGCTGACCGGTGCCCTCGTCCTGGGCGCCGGCTCCGCCACCACCGCCTCGCCCGACCCCTCGGTCGCCGCCCGCGCCGCGCACGGGCGCGGCACGGGCGCGGAGTGGGTGGGCACCTGGGCCAACGTGCCCACCGCCGTGCCCGCGAGCGGTGTCGCCGTCCTGCAGGACCAGACCGTCCGGCAGGTGCTGCACGCCAGCATCGGCGGGCGCAGGCTGCAGCTGCGCTTCACCAACGAGTTCGGCGAGACCCCGCTCGTGATCGGCGAGGCGCACGTGGGCCTGCGCGCGCCGGGCGGCTCGGGCACCGACGTCCAGCCGGGCACCGACCGCAGGATCACCTTCGGCGGCAGCACCTCCACGACCGTCCCGGCCGGCTCACCGCTGCTGAGCGACCCGGTTCAGCTCGACCTGCCCGACGGCGGCGACCTCGTGGTGAGCATCCACCTGCCCGAGGCCACCCCGGTGACCACCGTGCACGCGTTCCCCTACCAGGACAACGTCGTCGCCGCCGGCAACGTCACCGCTGCGCCCAGCGTCACGCCCACCGCGACGGTGGGGCAGTGGTACTTCCTCTCCGGCGTCAGCGTGATGGTGCCCGAGCGCGAGCGGGCCGCGGCGATCGTCGCGCTGGGCGACTCCATCACCGACGGCGCGGAGACCACCCGCGGGGCCAACCGGCGCTGGCCGGACCTGCTGGCCGAGCGCCTGCGCCAGGAGCGGCGCCTGCCCGAGCGCGGGGTGCTCAACAAGGGCGTCAGCGGCAACCGCCTGCTGCACGACCCCAACCCGCCGGCCGGTTCGCCCGCCGAGGGCTACGCGGCCTTCTTCGGCGAGAGCGCGCTGCGCCGCTTCGACCGCGACGTGGCCGCCCAGCCGGGCGCGGAGTACCTGGTGGTCCTGCTCGGCGTCAACGACCTCGGCCACCCCGGCACCTCGGCGCCGGAGTCCGAGACCGTCACCGCCCAGCAGATCATCGACGCGCACCGCCAGCTCATCGCCCGGGCCCACCAGCTGGGCATCAAGGCGATCGGCGGCACCATCCTGCCGTTCAAGGACGACACGCTGGGCTTCTACAGCGAGGAGAACGAGGCGGCGCGCCAGCAGGTCAACCGCTGGATCCGCACCAGCGGCGAGTACGACGCCGTCGTCGACTTCGACGCGGCGGTGCGCGACCCGCGCGACCCGCAGCGGCTGGACGCGCGCTACGACTCCGGCGACCACCTGCACCCCAACGACGCCGGGATGCGGGCGATGGCCGAGGCCGTGCCGCTGCGGCTCTTCCGCTGAGGCCCCCGCGCTGAGCGGGACCTCCCCGCCGGCCGGCTCGCGCGGCGCCCGACCCTCCCCGGGCGCCGCGGGGGCCGCCGGCGCGCCGGGGGGGGGGGGGGGGGGGGGGGGGGGGGGGGGGGGGGGGGGGGGGGGCCCCCGCCGCGCCCCCGGGCGCCGCCCCGAGCCGGCGGGCGGGTGCGCTCGGGCAACACTCCGCCC